>JAHKLH010000038.1 GCA_029856635.1 Candidatus Njordarchaeota archaeon | reverse complement strand
ATTCAACAGTTTTTTAACAAAAAGTTTAAACTTCTCTTTTATACGAAAAATAATGTAAGGTGATGAAATGTCAGAAAAAATACCATCACGCGTGAGAATTCCCGAGCCAGGAGAGCTTTTTGGATATGTAATACGAAGACTGGGGGGATCATGGTTAGAAGTGCTTTGTTCTGATGAAAAAATAAGAAAAGTGAGAATTCCTGGAAAAATGAGAAGAGTCCGTATATTTGAGGGATTTATCATTTTAGTGCGGCCCTGGTATGGTATAGATCCTGATAATAGGGCTGATGTTGTTTATGCTTATAAGAAAACGGAATTAAAAAAGTTGTTGCAGACAGAATGGAAGGATGAGTTACTTAAAGTACTTCCTGAGGATTTAAGGGAGGAGCTTGAAATGTAGGTGTTATAGATATGGACTTTGAAGAATTCAGAGAGCCGACAAAGAAAGAACGAAGAATACGTGATTATTCATATAGAAAAGCATTAGAGGGCGTATTTGATGCAAAGACGATAGAAGCAATTGAAAAATTAATTGCAAGTAGAGTTATTGAAGACATTTATTACCCCGTATCTACTGGAAAAGAAGCGGACGTATATTACGCTAAATCTCCAAAGGGGGAGGAATTAGCTGTAAAAATTTATCGTATTCATACTTCAGCATTTAAGAAAATAGACATTTATGTTATCCAAGATAAGAGATTTCAAGCAAGGAAAAGTCCAATCAAGCAAAAATGGGCATGGGCTAGAAGAGAATTTAAAAATCTTAAATTAGCTTACAATGCTGGAGTTCATGTACCAAAGCCAATTCGACTTTTTCGTAATGTGCTGGTAATGCAATTTATTGGAAGAAATGGAACACCAGCACCGCAACTTGTTAATGTTGAGGAATTAGTTAATCCAGAATACACATTCAAAGTCTTAATAAATGATGTAAAATTGATGTTTCAAAAGGCAAAACTTGTGCATGCTGACTTATCACCTTTTAATATATTGATACTCGATAAAAAGGAACCATACATAATAGATATGGCCCAGGGGGTTCGGGTTAGTCATCCTTACGCATTGCAGTTTCTTTATCGAGATATACACCATATTGTAAGCTTTTTTAAAGGCTTTCTTGATGAAACTCCAGACATAGATGATATTTTTGAAGAAATAACTGGAGAAAAACCGAGTATATTAGTTAAATCAATTTTAAACGAACTCTGAAATCAACTCCTTAGTTCGACTCTATATAATGTCTTGTATAGTGGTCCCTGAGGCCTTAGAATTGATTCTTTAATTCTAACTTCATTAACGATAACTTCGCCCACAAGCAATTCTCGATTTTTTAAGATAAAATTACGTAATTCTGGTGTAACAATTTTAACACGTGCCAATGTAACGTGGGGGTGAAATGGCTTATCAGCTTTTTTGAATCCTATTCGTACCGTTTCTTTTTCTATAGCACTGGCAAGCTGTTTTAGTATCTCTGCCCCCTTACTTACACCAACCCAGACTACTCTTGGTCTTGCTGGAGATGGAAACGCACCTACATTTGCTAATTCAATTTTGAATTTAGTAAAGTCTTTGCATGCATTTACCACAGCGTTTTCAAGTGATGATAATTTCGTTGGACTTATTTCACCCAGGAACTTTAATGTTATATGCATATTTTCCCTTTCAACAAGCTTCATCTTAGCTCGTGTTTTGATTATTTCTTTTTGGATTTCGCAAAGTTTGTCAAGCAAGAATGGATCTTCTATATCAATTGCAATAAAAACTCTGACCACTTTGTCTCCCTTGTGCATCCTAATTAAAACATGATTTTAAGCATACCGCTTTTATTTTTGCGGTTTTTATCAAGCAAAGGGGCGGGTTCGTTTTTAGCTACAATAAAAACAACGCTCGTATGAACACTTTTGCACTTATGATTATCTGATGTTTCTTTATTTGTTTTGTGATTAAATTAGTCGTATAAATTTCAAAAATATTAGAATTCGTAATCAAGTTAGCAACAAAACGATACAAAACCAAGACTTATTAAGAAGGTGCAAAAGTATCAACATGAGCGAACTCAGTGCTCTTGACGACTCTTTTGCGCTTTTTGAGTTTTTCTGACTTCATTGTTTGTTTGATCATCAAATTTAAAGCGGGTTTATTGATTTCTTAAGTTGCACGCAGAAGTTCAGGCTACTCATCCTTCAGATTCAAACCAGGCAAAACAAGAAATTCCTCGAATAAAAATGTGAAAAAAGTCATCATAAGCGTAACTCAGAATTCTTCGAAATATTTTTTAAAAAATAAAACGTGAAATTTCCGATGCGTAAAAACGGGACTACTCCATTAGTTCCTTAACGAATATCTGGGTGAATGCGCGCTCAATGTCCCTTGCCTTTATGGTTTTTCTATTTTCATTAAGGACGATACCAATTGCAATCTTACCCAACATTTTGATGAGTTTTTCAATTATTTGATTTGTTCTTTCAACAGCATCTTTTCCGACTCGAAGTTCTACAGCTTTCTTTTCATCACCAACATATTCGACGATTCCAGCCTTTAATAAGCGATGAATAGGCTCAAGGGGCAAGCCGCGGATGCGACCAACTCTTCCTTTTTCGGCCATGATTTAACACCTACAATTGAAACTTTTTTCCTAAAATATAACTATCAAACGCAAGGTATTTAAATCTATCTTTTTGGTTTGGTATTGGATGTACATTTCTTGATTCCGAGCGAGCACACGTTTAAATTGATTTGAAATAAATGAATAACTTGAACGACCAACTTGTTGATTTAGGCATAAGGTGCAAAAAGTCATAATTAACCTTTACTTTTAAGTAAGTCTTAGATATTTTTAATAATATTGGTGAAAATATTTGGAAAAAATAATAGTGCATCCAGAAAGACTGCAACATGATTATGTTCCTCCAAATCTTCCCAGAAGAGAAGATGAACGGAAAGAGATGTATGATTTCTTTTATGAGTTTTTTGAAAAGAAAGCGCGATTTATTTCCTTATCCCTTGTAGGAAATGCTGGTGTTGGCAAAACTGTTCTTTCTAGAAGAGTGGGTGAAGATATTGAGCAGGCTTTGCGTCCTCATGTTAGAACTCTGTATGTTAATTGCTATATGATAAGGAATCCATTTAAAGCTTTAGTAGAAATTGTTAGGAAGATTACGCCATCGATTCCTAGGCGAGGATTATCGTTATACGAGGTTATGGATTCGTTTCTTAAAATTTTGCATGATATGCGATGTGGGGTTCTTATAATCTTAGATGAAATTAATATGTTATTCAAAGATAAGGCTGAAAGAGCACGGGATATGCTATACATGTTATCGAGAACAGATGAGAACGACGAATGGAGGCGATTAAATATTTCCATAGGCATTATAACAACGAGTAGAAATGAAGTTTGGCCGTACAAATGGCTTGATTCGGCAACGCGAGCTTCTTTTATTAAGAAAGTTCACAAACTTAATGATTATTCAAAAAATGATTTATTTGAAATTCTGCGATATCGAGCAGAATTAGCTCTAAGATTTGGATCTTATAATGATGAGATACTAGAATTTATTGCAGATTATACTGCGCAATATAAAAATGGTAATGCGCGGATTGCCATCGATCTATTAGCCTATGCGGCGGAAATAGCAGAGATGCAAAAATCATCCGAAATTTTACCAGAACATGTAAGGCGAGCAATAAATGATTTGTCTTACGCGAGGATTGACATTAATGTTGATCCCGAGGTTCTTTATTCTCTTGGAAGACATAAATTAATCGTCCTTCTATCCATAATCAGAGCTCTTAAAATAACAAATAAGGCATACATAACACGGCGTGAGTTACAGCCATTTTATCAGCAAGTATGTGAGGAATATGGCGAAAAACCTAGAAGAACTACGCAATTATTGAAATATATAAAAGAGCTGGGAACAGAATTAGGTACTATAATGAGTGTGGAGGTATCTGGGAAGGGTCAAAGGGGACGCTCAACAAGGATTTCAATTAATGTGGAATTAGATCTACTAGAAAAAACTATTCTATCATTAATTGAACAATAAAACTACATCATCTGATGTAAAAGTTCATTTATTCTAGTACCCCAATAGCCATATGCTCCACCTAACTCAAAGGGTTTCTTAATTCCTCCCCTGTATCCTCCACGGGGTGGATGCAATCTAAATACCGGTTTTAACCATGGAATATTCTTGAGCTTGACTTTCTTGTTCCACAATGCTTTAGCAAGGTCTTCTACAGTCTTCCATTTGTTATTGCTATATTTAGCTACAATCTCATCAGTTAAGGGTTTATTTCCAATAACTCTTCCTCTCCTTTTAAGTAGTTCTAAGAACGTTTCAAAAGTTATTTCTCCCCATGCTACTCTATTCATGACTTTTAGTAACATTCCCTTGTATGATTCTGTTAGGGGCACTACTACAGCATGATTTGGTTTATGTAATCTAAGCAATTTCAGCGTATATTCTACATCTCGTGGAACATTTACACGGCCTCTGATTCTGACAACTGCAACCCAACGACCATCAGCTGGAATACTAGCAATACGTGCTTGTGTTCTTTTTATTTCCAAAATCTCTGTACTTGCTATCTTCGAAGAAATTCTGGTTTTTCTTTTTTTGGTAGGCATTGCAGTTTCGGATGGTTCTCTATTAGATTTTTTGTCATGTGCTTTCTGCATTATGCATCACCCTTTCAACTAAAGTAAGTACCATAATCGAGCAAGTGCATCATAGGTCGCCTTAGCGAAATTCATGTTCGTTTTAGTTGGCCCGAATGTTTGAGTCCAAGCATCTCTTATTCCGGCTAAACGTAATACATGCTTTGCTATGTCGCCAGCAACTAGGCCTAGTCCTCTTGGGCCAGGCATAATGACAACACGTACTGCTCCGCATTTTCCATATGTTTTCATCGGTATTGAATGTGGCTGACCACAACGGCATTCCCACGAGCCGCATCCGCGAATAACTGGAATGAGATTTTTCTTTGCACGCATAATTGCTTTTAGAATTGCCATTCTTCTGTCGGCATGTCTAGCAGAGGCAACGCCAATGTAACCATTTTCATTTCCTACAGCAACTGTTACTCTATATGCGTATCTTCTACCAGAGTCAGTCATACGATGTGTTATTGTAGATTCCAGTACCATTCCTTTTAAATCCTGTAGAAACCAATCAACAATCTCTGGTTCTGGAATATAATGCCAATATCGGAAAATGTCATCAATGCTAGTAATTTTTCCTTCTTTCACTAATTTTCCTATTTTCGTTCTTGGTTTCCATGATACTTCTAGGGTAACACGATCAGTAATTACGAACTCACGAGCTAGTTCATATATCATTCGCACCATTTGCAATCACCCATTTAATTCAAAATCTACACAGCTCTTTTTATTTCTTGAAGAACCTTATCAAAGAATTCTGGTATTTTCGTTGGGTCAGCACCTTTCTTTAAATATTCGCTAAATTGTCTCTTGAATTTTTCATAATTTTCTTTCATAAGCATTTTAGCATAAGCAACTATATGTTCCCCGCGTATTCTTTCCTCTGATGGGAAGATAGAATCATCATGTGGTATGTATACACCAGCATCAATAATGCCTTTAAGTGCAGCATAAAGTCTGTTTCCCTTTGTTGAGCGAAATATTCCAATATCAGGTATTGCCTCTTTAATTCCATTTTTAATTGCAAGTAACCCCGCATAGTACCCTGTTAGGTACGCTGCTGGTAAATTTTTGCATGAAAAAGGCCATCCAAACTTTCGTAGTATTCTTGAGGTTACATAAACATGTGTTTGATCTCCATTAAGATCTATTGAAGTAAAGTGAACAATTATATATCTATTGGTTCTTCGTAGAACAGCACGAATTTTGTATTTTCCTATCGCCATTTTGTATCGTGCACGATAATCTGTTTTACCTTCTCTTCTCCTTCGTCTTGGTACTTTATACCGTGGTCCATATCTTCTTTTCATCAATAATCCCTACTCCTTTCTTGACAATTGAAAAGAGATAGTTTATTTTTATATTTAACTAGGGTTAGGCGATAAGGATGCCGTCCGAAAAAATTGTAGGTAGCGTATTCGTTATTGTCGGGATTATAGTCATCGCTATTTTCATAATTTGGGGTTTACTGCCCTTTATAGTGCCTTCTCAAGTTTATATGTTAACGCCAGGAGAAATGACAATATTTAACTCTAAAATTTGGGTACCGCCTCTGTATTGGTTACTCTTTATTCCAATTTTCCTTGCTATTCTTTTGCTATGTTTAATATTAATCTGGATTGGAGCTACACTAATAAGACTTCCTGCTCCCGAGGAAATCGACATAGAGAAGCTAGAGAAAGAACTAGAGAAAGAACTAAAAGAAGAAGAAAAAACAGAGGAAAAGACCGAGAAAGAGGAAAAACAATGAAATTACCAGCGACAGGAAGAGAACTTGCTAACTTGATAGATCATACGTTACTCAAACCACATGTAACCATTGCAGACTTAAGAAATGCAATAGAGTTTGCACATAATTTTAACTGCCGTGGTGTGTGCATACCGCCTTTTTTTGTCGAAAAAGCACGAGAATTTCTTGATAAGCTATGCTCAAAAACAAGATTGGTTACGGTCATTGGTTTCCCATTAGGTTTTCACTCAGTAAATACAAAAATATCCGAGATAGCATTTTGTAAGGCACTAGGAGCAGATGAATTTGATGTAGTAATGAATATAAATCTTTTTAAATCAGGCGATTTTGAATGCGTTTTAGACGAACTTAAAAAAATAGTAAAAATTGCTCATCCGTGTCCGGTCAAAGTAATTATAGAAACGGCTTATTTAACATCAAATGAAATCAAAAAAGCATGCGAGATTGTAATTAAAAGCGGCGCAAAATATGTCAAAACATGCACTGGATTTGGGCCCAGAGGCGTGACCAAAGATGATATAATTTTAATCAAGCAAGTTGTGAAAAATAGAATAAAAATAAAAGCATCTGGAGGTATAAAGACGGCTGCTCAAGCACTAGAGTTGCTAGTAAGTGGAGCAGACATTTTAGGAGCAAGTAGAACTAAACAAATTTTAGACACTTTTTCGCCTCAATTACTCAAGAGATTTGAGAAAGAGCAAATCAATTGAAAGTAAAAATGTTTTTTCAATTCTGATTCCGTGTATGGGTGCATTTTTTTCTAAATATTCTTTTTTGACATGAGATATCGGAAATCCCCAAGTTTTAGAGAATGCGGGTTCTATAATCCAAAGCAAGGTTCTTTGTTCTTGCTGAATAAGCCTAATTAATGAAATGACCCAGCACTTTATTTTTATTATGAAATTTTGATGTGTAATAAGTGCTACAGGATGTAAGTGAGCAGTAATCACGATATTTACATTCTTTAATTTTTCAATTGAGATCCTTTTATGACCATGCGAAATTAAAACATCAGCACATTTATACGAATCACATATGCTGACATTCTTGATTTGAAGAATATCTTCAAGTAACCCGTCATGATTTCCTTTGCAAATTACTATCTTTTTCACGTTTTCTGCAAGAAGTTGGAATGAATCATTCAAGTGTTTAGAAAAAAGTTTAGAGGGTTTCCTAATTTCCTCCTTTAGGTCTCCATTTATTACCACAATGTCTATTTTGTATTTTCTTACAAGAGAAATTATGCGTAAAATTTCTGAGGTTAGAATCTCTTTAGCGATACTTAAGTCTCTGAGATGCGGCAAACGAAGATGAAGATCCGATATTATCAGATGCCTATTTTTATTAACAACAAGCAAGGCAGGTTGTTTAGGAATAAAGCACAAGCGATCAGTGAGAATATGTTTTAGATAGGCATCTTTCATAATTGTGCACTAAATGCTGTCAGGATTGTTGCTTTCCAGTCGCCGTACATATTTCCTAAGAGCTTATCCCAATCGATTTCTTTTAGACCGAGTTTATATAACCATCTTTGGTATTCTGATATATTTTTAATTAATCGCAAGGAAATCAATCTTGGTATGATATTTGATGTTCTATATCTCCAAGTGTGTTTTAAGTCATCAGCAATCATTTTATCTGTGAAGATAACATCTATTTCTTTTTCTGAAAGCTTATCTAATAGTTGAACAATAAGAGAAATCCTTTTATCTCGACGAGCAATTAACAACCCAAAGATTTCTCTATCTTTTAAGTCAAGAATATTTTCGATTAAAATAAACAAATTTTTTATATCAAAAAGAGACACGGGATTTAGAGGGATTCTTGGTCTTATTTCCTCACGTTGAACTAAAACTTTGTATGTTGGAATCAAAAACAAGTATGCTGAGAAGATCTGAGGATACGAAAGAGAAATACCATTCTTAAGGCAGAAGAGGAAAACATATCTTGGTTTTAATGCCTCAGACATTATTATTTTCTCTTTAGTTCTCAAAGCTTTTGTAATAAGTGCTTTTATTCCCCAATGTTTTTCATCATAATTCTTTGGTATTCTTACAGGTTTGTCACTTATTATATTCCATTCTTCATATAACTTATCCAAGAACTTCTCAGATGGCGCAAATTCGTTTTCTTTATATCTAGTGGTTAAGAAACACCAACCATATACTGGAAGCCATATAATGTCAATGATGGTATAGTAAAACTCATCATCTCTTATCTTCTTACCGATGAGACTTCGAGGAAAACGAATAGCAGAAGGTAATGGTATTGGATTTCTAATTTTAACAATTTCATTCGTAGATGATACTATTACCCTCCTGTATTCTGGAATTATTTGAAGCTTTTCTACTGGGTAATATCCGACGACATAATGCTTCGGTTTAAGAATATCAGTTATATTTTCTGAAAGTGAAACAGATTTTATTGCAAAGATTTTGCGTATAACCGATGGTTTTAAAGCCTCTGATGGGGGTAATTTCAAGTGTCTTTTGGCGTCTTTTTGCAATTTATTAATGAAATCTTCTTTTGATGAGGCACCATATTCCAGGGATGTTGCATTAAAGAGCAAAACTATTTCTTCATCCGTTAATTTTCGTTCATCAGCAATTTCTATGTAAAAACCAAAAGTACGCGGAGAAATACATATGCCATTAACGAATCCTAATTTTCTTTCCTCTTTGGTAAACACATCAAAACCAATTATCTTTTGTAAGTTCTGGGCTTCTTTTTCTGTAAGAGAAAATACCTTACAAGCCTTATTTAGAAGACTGTATCCCTTTCGTATTCTCGTAATGTCGATTGTGATGACCTCTTTTGCATGGCCTTTTAAAGTTGAAATAATGGGCTCTATCTCACTAAGTGCGTTTTCTAATGCACGAAGCTTTCTCTGTATGCGGCTAATGATTTCTTCAATTCTGATTTTTGCATCCAGTATCTTCAATCTTCTTTGTCTTAAGTTGATAATTAGTGAAAAAAACGCCCGCGCATAATCCTTAAGTTCCTCGTATATCTTCACATAGGAAGGCGCTACTTCAAGTAGTCGAGTTTTCATTTCATTTAATTGACTTGACAAAAATGCGCGTTGCCGTGCTACTATTTCTAAGTCTTTAGAAATCTCTTCAAGTCGATCTATTGGTAAATTTTCCTCAGCAAAGCGAATTAAGTTAGAGTAATACTTAATTTGTTCTTCAAGTTTAAGAATTTCATCACGAAGTTTGATATACTCCGTGAGTTGATTAATGTCAGACATGTATTCTCACTTGCTAACTTTTAAAGTTCTTTTCCAAATAAATTTTTATAGTTGCATGCTGTAGAAAGGTTTCTTAAGCATTATTTGATGCTGTCAAAATATATTTGGATAATCATAGCGTATTACACAACCATTTAAGTTCTCTAATACACCCTATACTGTAAGTAAAAGTGAGTTATATGTTTGAGGAAATAAAAGATGTAGAATTTGCAAATTGGATAGTTGTTTGTAGATGCAAAGGCAGCAGGTATGGAATGTTATTATGGAATCCAAGGACAAAAGAGTTTAAATATGTTGGTTCTTGTCACCGTAACTCCCTTTGTGCAATTTTAACTCGCGAGAAGTTCCTCACGAGGATTATGGAGAATGAGAAGCTTCTGGAGAAAGCGATAATTATTGAAATCTAATAGATTCTCTAATTAAAAATACTACTAGAATTGTCAATCCATCAAGTAAGGAACTATTTTTTCCAATCTTTCAATGGTGTATATTTTCTAAAAATTTAGGATAATCAATCAAGATAATACGTTTCACTTATATGCAAGAATGTATCTTAGTTTCTAAGGGGAATCCAATAATAATTATCAAATTTAAGATTAACACTAATGGAAAAACGTTAATACACGAGTTAACTTTTTAACAAATTACATTTATGTATAAATCTATTTTGGAGTATAAGAGTAT
>JAHKLH010000037.1 GCA_029856635.1 Candidatus Njordarchaeota archaeon | reverse complement strand
CACGGAATCCCCTTGGTATTCTTGGTTTTGTTTTCATTATTACCCCCATCTCCTATCTAAAAACTATTCCAGTTTGCATATACCATAAATAAAGATCAAGTTCGGCTGGTGTTATGCTTAGCATTCTCGATATTTTCTTAAATGCTTTCTCAATTTCGAGATATATTCTTTCGCTTAGTCTCTTTGGAATGAAAGAGATTATTTTGTAGTTTGCTAATGTCCTTAGAATGTGCCTATCGAGAATAGCAAACTCAAAGGAAACTCCTACATTTCTGAGAAAATGACTTGCCTCTTTTAACCCAATTCCTTTTATATTCTTAACTAACCATTTTCTGGCAATTTCTGGTCTCATAGAGAGAATTGTTGACTTTAATTTTCCTAGGTATTTTTTCGCTTCTGCTATGTATGATGATCGCATTCTCCAAAATCTGTGTCCTCCGTTTCGTAGCAATTGTGCAATTTGTTCTATAGTTCCATTGAATATAATTCCAGTTTCAAACAATCTGTTTGCTAGATACCACGCACGTTGTGCATTGAAGTTAGCTGCAAGAATACAAAAGCATAATTCTAAAAACCATCGATTTTCGTTTGAATTCTTGATTAGTAAAAATTCTTTTAATCGCTCTTTTACTTTATGTCTTATTTCATTGTTTGACATTAATTGGATTACGTTATTAATAAGTGCTTTTGCATTATTCAAATTTATAGTGATGCTCATTAGATCACAGCCAATACCACAGGAGTGGCTCTCTTATTTTTTCAAAATTCCATCCTTTTTTTGCATCATAATGAACAAACGCTAATGCCTTTTTCGTTGTCTCTATTTTCGCGAAAAACTGTAATAGCATTGCTTTCATTGAATATGGCAAGCCCTTTATTGCTTTTTCAAAGTATTCCGCAGCAATATTGAAGATAATTGCTTTTTCTTTCATGAATCTCTCAACAAAACTCATATACTCCTCTTTTAATGCCAGACCGTCTGTTTGTATATAACTCACAACGTTCAGATTTTCTCCCAACAGTAATTTGCGGAAATATTCACTCCGCAGTAGGGAGTGCGAAAGATCAGTAATAAAGAGTATGGGTGCTTCTTCGCTGTATTCCCTTAGTGCTTCCGTTAATTGTTCAACCAACATTACAAGAAAGACCTCATATGGTGTTCTTACGGCATCGGAAATTATGGCAATATTATTTGAGATTATCTTCTCTAATACTTCCTCTGGAAATTCGTCAGAAAGAATTTTTTGCAGTTTCTTTTTAGAAAAGAAATTCTGTAGATTTTTCGTCCATTCCTCGAATTTAGCTTTTAATTCAGCTGAACGACGTTTAAGAATTACTCCGATTGTTCGCCATAGTGTCTTTACAGTTGTTCCAATTAATGCATAAGGATTAAGAAATGCACTTGCGGCACCTATTGCGTCAAGTGTAAGTCTTAGCTTATCACTGATAAATTCTTCTTTGAGTTGCTCAGAAAGAGACGGCGGACCGAGTGCCTTTACAAAAAACTCACCTAAACTCTCTAGGGATTCTGTATCTATATCTTCCGGATCAATTGTTCTTTGAACTAAACACAAACTTTCAACGATCTTAGCTACTTTCTCCCTGTTTTTTTCAATCCAAGAAATACTTAATGTTACGTGAGGAAAGGATGCAATAGTCTCAGGAATTCGCGTCTCACCTCCAAAGTAAAAAGGAAAGAAATCATTCTTTATGAGAAAATTAATTAACATGTTGTAGTATTCCCTCTGAATGAATTCGTGGTCATCATTAATTATTGGTATAGCTATTATTCCTTTTCTACGAAGTACTTTTGCAAGCGCTAATTGTAGGAAGATTGAGTCTATGTACATTTTACTAGACTCATAAATCACATCCTTATATGCTATAATTCCGCATTTTTTCCAAGAGATCTCATCGAAAATCTTGTCAAATATCTTCAGCGTCTTTTTAAACCCTATGCCGATTTGTCTATACATATTAAACTCCTAAATGATAAACGAAATTCATAACATAAAAGAATCTCATCATATAATTCTAGAACATCACGAAGTATAGGAATCAAACCGATTTTTCTAGCAGTGTTTAGAATTTCTCGCGGTCTAGATTCGGATGAAAAAACGTATAAAGCTCGACCACCGCGTTTTAAGTGAAAGGGTAGGAAATACAATGAACGTATGATGATTTCATTTCCTTTTTGTCCAGCAAAAATTGCATCATCATGAATTTCACTGATTTTTGGTAAATAAGGGAGATTTGCTAAAATTACATCAAATCGTTCTCCGAATACTGGAGCAAAAAGATTGCCAAGTTTAACATTAACTTTGACATTATGCAAGTACGCATTAATAATTGTATTTATCACCGCTTTCTCGCTTATATCAACTGCTATTACCTGTGCATTTTTCTTCGCACACAAAATACTTACAACCCCCGAGCCAACACCTAATTCTAATACCCTCTTTTTATTCAAATCTAGTTTAAGCGTATTCAATGCCAAAAGAAAAGTATCTTCGCGTGGTTCATAAACATTTTCAAGAAGAATAAATTTTTCGCCCATGAAAGTAATCCATCTAATCTTTATGGAGAATTTTCTTAATATTCGAATAAATTTCTCTGGCAATTCTTTCTCTATATTCATTTGAGGCACCCCTCGGAAGAAAATAAACCTTTGTATCTGCTCTCTGGTAGACATGTGCGATTAAAGGATGTGCACTTCTCTTCATTGAAACAACTCCTATAACCGGTTTCTCGCTATTAAGCAAATTACGAACAACAGTGCAAAATTTTTGGGAAAAGCATTCCATTTTGCCTATTTCATCTACGACTATGACGTGAAACTCTGGATTATTTAACATCTGTCTTAGCCATTCAGCAGCACGTTCAAGGTCTTTCATATTCACACGATATTTTGATACCCTGGGTCCCTCTGGAACATCCACACTTGCAAGGATACCTTCTTCTTTCGTTGCTAAATTAATGATCTTAAATCCCCATCTTCTACCATGTCGTCTAACCTCCGGGCAAGTAATTCCACTAACTTTAAATCCATCTCGCTGTAAGAATTCAATTACTTTCTGAATAAGTCGTGATTTACCCGCTCCAGGTGGTCCAGTTACAAAGAAGTTTTTCGTGCGAAAAGCTTTAAACATTATTTAGACCCTCAATTTTCAAGTAGATAATTCAAAAATATTTTGTGGAAGATTGGGGATTAAATATGCCAAAAATGAATATAATCTTAAATGTCTGGCAAGTAATTGCGAAAAATGGAAAACTTACCGTAGATGAACTTAAAAAACTCATTAAGATAAGTGAAAACGACCTCAATAAGGCTATCGAGTTTCTCTATGATCTTGGATTAATTAACTATAAAAAAGAGGGAAAGAAAATTGTATTGAGTATTACGCATGAAACCGACCTTCTTCAGGGAATACCATGTTTCTCATGCCCAAATTTATCTTACTGCTCTGTACATGATGTACAAAAAACCCCAATCAAATGCACTAAATTTGTCTCATGGCTCTCCCGGATTCTTAGGGATTTGCATGCCAGTGTTCCTGAATAAGAGAGTAAATGTTGATGGACTTTTTCTTCGAGAAGTAAGAGAAGGCTCGACCACTGTCTACATTCCCGATATTGAAAAATACGTAAGGAATCGCAGCGAATATATTCCAACATCTTTGCCGGTGTTTTACAATCCACAAGCGGAACTTTCTCGAGATACCACCGTGCTAATAGTATCTGCTTTCATTCGTGACTCCGTAATTAACGACATGATTTATTTAGAGGCCATGGCTGGAACGGGAATAAGAGGCTTTAGAGTTTTGAATGAAATAAAGGTTAATAAGACCTTAAGGATTATTTTAAATGATGCGAATCCTTTCGCCGCCAAACTCATGGAAATAAACAAAAAAGAATTCTTTAATAATACGCCCCATGTGGAAATTTATAACACTGATGCAAACTACTTGTTTAATAGTCTTAGGCTCAGAAATTTATGCCCGAATATAATTGAAATAGATCCAGCCGGCACACCAGCACCATTTCTTTTCGATGCAATAAGATGCATAAAAATAGGCGGTATGCTTATAGTAACCGCAACGGACACCAGTTGCTTATATGGTAAATATCCGGATGCATGTATGCGAAAATACGGATCATACGTAATTATCAATCCATTCCCACGAGAAATTGGAGTTCGCGTTTTACTTTATGCAATAGGCCATGAGGCATCCAAAATATCAAGAAGCATCATCCCCTTATTTTCATTAGCAACACACAATTTCGTTCGCGTCGCAGTGAAAATAGAGAGAGGAAAAACAAAAGCTAACGATTTCTGGAAACATCAAGTTGGATGGATTTTATTCTGTCCCGCTTGTTTGTATTTTGAAATATACAAGGGCTTTAGTAATATTCCTCACACCAGGAAATGTCCAAGAGACAAAATGGAACTATCGCTATTAGGCCCACTCTATGTAGGAAAAATTTACGATGAAAACTTTGTAAGAAACATGCTTCAAGTTCTTCCTCAAATGAAATTCAGTGCACAGAACAAACGTCTCTTAGAGAAATATTTAATGTGGATGCTTGAATCTAGGCATATACCCCTTTATTATAGCCTAAGAGAAATAGCACGCAGAATTAAAACATCAATTCCCTCGATAAATGGAGTGATAGAAACATTGAGAAGTAAAGGTTACATTGCAACCAGAACTCACTTTGATGAGACAGGGATAAAAACTAATGCTAATATTGACGAGGTTTATGCTACTTTTCTAGCTTATGTGTAAAAAAAGGAATATTAAAAATATTTTTGTATAAGCCTAATCAATAAGAATATATCTTAGTGTATATTCAACTACAAGATGCTCCAAATAATGATTTTTCAAAATAAAATTAGTGCCATTTGTAGGAAACACGCAAGAATTAAACTTTAATTTTTATATTGATTTCTTTAGAAATAACACATTGGTTTGTTAACATGGCGAAGAGAAAAAAGAAAAAACGCGTAAATGAGATGTCGGCCCTTAATGAATTAACATGGCCAGGTGGTTTAAATTCAGCAACAACGCCATCTACGTTTTTTGAGCGCCAATTAGCGATGATAGGACAAAAAGTAAGGATATATACTGAGACACGGCAAAAAAGGCATGTAGTAACAATTGTCGAAGGACTTGATCCAAAGGTGATTGACTTCAAAAGTTTAACAAGCGAACTTAAGAGACTATGTGCAGCAGGCGGTACTTACAAGAAGTATAAAGATAAGTTAGTCATTATCTTGCAGGGTGATCATGTAGAGAAAGTCAGAAGATACTTAATTGAAAACCTTGGCATACCAGGGGAAAACATCGAAACGATCTAAAAATTATGTTACAAGCAATATTATGCACTTTTTTCACGTTTCTTTAATTCCTTCTCATGTTTGTACATGATTCTGAAAAACCATAAAGGATGCACAACTGGCTTTAAGATTTTCTTTCCTGTAAGCAAGCTTAGTATGAAAGAACATGCTTTTTGCGCGTCACCTCTTCTTATCAGATCTCTTAGGTATGATTCTTGCTCACGGGTCATTGGAACAAACGTTTTTAGAATCCCCATGACTTCATCGACCTTCATGTGTTTAAGCGGGCAAAAATATCTATTAATTATTGTCTCACATTTTGGTGCTTGATAATTTTTGCGCGACCCAACCAATCCATAAATGTGCTTTATATAGTATCCTCCTTTCTTTTCAAATTCCTCCCATGTCATTCCAACATTATCAACAGCGAAACTATACCAAAACTTCAATTGCTCCTCAAGTGGCATTCCCAACCATTTAAGGAATAAGCCTAACTGTAGTCGTTCTCCGTGAGTTAAATAACCAGTTGCTCGGAGTTTTTCCAGTAGTATTCTCATGCATGGTGGAAATAAATCTTCTCGTTGCCATGGTTTTCCTGCAAATTTTTCCATAGGTTTTGGCAATATTTTCTTAGCCCGTTTCTCTTTCCAATATTCTGCAAGTGCATTAGCAATTTGCTTCAGAATTGTGCTCTTTTCATCTGGCACCTTCTTGTATTTTATTTCGTCAATTTTTTCTTTGAGCAATCTCTGAAATCTGCTTTTTGCAATTTGGTATATTTTGCTATAAGGCAAAATTAACCAACCTCTCAATAATATACCATCCATCGAAAAAAGACTTGTTGGAGAAAGCCAGAATTTAACTGCAATTAAATTTCCCCTCTCGTAACATTCTTCGAAGAGCTTTCGTAATTCCCCACGACGTAGACTATGTTGTTGTGTTCTTAATGCTATTTTCTGTGAAAGAATGTGACTAAGTTCTTGCCATATTAGGTTTCGATCTAGCATTAATTCTGACGCTATCTCCTGCCAGCCAATTAGTATATCTGGAAATAAGCTCCTAATCACTACTTCTCTTTCGTCGGGCGAAGCCTTCTTAAAGTACATACTGAATACATCTCCCTCTCTCTCAATAAACCAAGACAAAAACAATGCATTGTCAGAAAATGCTGCAGTTATCCTAAGTGCCATGTGACCAATAATATGATTTTCGTCGGGTTCTTCTAAGTTTTTTTCAGAAGCAAAAAGTAAAAAGTCGATCCTTTTCTTCCCAGTTATTATGAGTTCCTCTGGCGAAACTTCTTTTGTTACTTTTTGAAATACAAACCATTTTGGTAATCTAATCATTTCTTAGCACCCTTGACAAGAGTTTCTATTAAAATCCTATCCAGAACATCTGGAGGCGGTTTCATTGCTTTTCCAATTGGTGTTAGAATAATAATTCCTTTTTCGACTTTGATTATATTGTCATGTTTTAAGCGTGATATCGCTCTAGTTAGGATGTCCTTAATAGATTTCTCTTCTTTTAATACTCCCTTCAATGCATCAGTTAATTTTAGTATTGATACTTGGCCGTCTTCTTCAAGATTGTAGATAAATGCTAAAACTGTTAATACATCACGACTATATGGTTTTGCTTCTTCCAAATTCAGCATTGGATCTATTACCGCAAAGACCCTTTGAAATTCTTTTTCCTTCTTTTCTGAGATTATAACAAGTTTGAGCCCAATGCTTTCAAAACGTTTTTTTAATTCATTTAGTCCTATATCAAGATCTATCCCGAATTTTCTGAAAATCTCTCTAACTTTTGAGAGAGGAGCTCCCTTGCTTCGATATTTTCTTGAAAGAATCAAAGCACCTGCTAGTTTAAAACAAAGTTCTTTATCTTCGTTTCTTGACATACAATTTCTCCCCTGACCTTTCTATCAAAAATTCCCCATCAACAACTAACTTAAGGATTGCTGCTATCCTTTCACGAGAAAAATGCTTAGCAAACCCGGGAAGTTTAACTAAGCTGTTCATGTCTGCATGCTCGATGTTTACTAGAAGTTTCTCAAAGTCTTGTTTTAATTCTCTAAATTGTTCAAGCCTTTGCAAAACATATTTATCAAGCCGTGATACTTTTATCTGTCGTATTTGCTGCTTCTTCTTGGTCTTGGTTTTGAATTCCAATAAAGCCTTTCTGTATGCGAAATGTGTTATACCCATGACTTCTACTAAGTCGCCTATCGGATAGTTTCCAGATAAAATTACCTCAAGTAAAAGTTGATGACTTAATTTGGTTTTCTTTAGAATATTCTCAATTGCTCGAATTGTCATCAAAAGATAATTCCATCGCGTCTCAATAAAATCTCTTAATTGCTCTAAAAGGAGAATAAGTTTGTCTGGCATTTGTTGTATAAGTAGCAGTAAATGCTGTTCGTTCTCGATAAGATTTGATAAAATGTCACTAATTTTTTGAAGTAGTGCTTCATTAGGTGTTACTTTGTACTCTTTTATTAGGCGAATAATCTCTAAAATCATCTTTTCAATTTTCTTTTGTACAATATTTTCCGTTTTTCATCACCCCCTAAGTCTCGATCTCATATACTTTAGTGCACAATTCATTTTCATCATATTCGAGATAGAAAACTTTGTCTGCTGATGCAATTATTTCCTCTCGATGTGTTGTAGTAATTAGTCCCTGAAAATCTTTGAGCGCTGACCGAAGCATTATTAAAACTTCTTGAAGACTACGGTCATCTAGGAATACGTCGAATTCATCAAACATATATATTGGAGCCGGTGAGGCCAAAAACATTGCTAGAATGAATGCCATTATTGCTGTTGTTTTCTCTCCTGAACTAAAGCCACCACTATTAATGTCCTCTGGTTTCTCTCGATGAAGATTAATAGTAATATGTAAGAAAAGATTTTCTAAAGAGCTTCCACGTATTGTTATGAATCCTCTCGCATTAATTGTTTCTAACAGTCGTTTATAGTATTCATTCGCCCTTGAAAGTTTTCTTAAGATTTCGTTTACTAGTTGACGAATTTCTTTTTTGCTTAATTCCTCAATTTTTTCTAATTCTTCTTCCGCCTTATGTAATTCCTTCTCTTTTTCATCAATTCTCTTTTTGAGTTCAGTTATTTCTTCTAATTTGCTCTCCAGATTATAAAGAGCTTTTGTGTAATCTTCGAGATACTTCTCAAGTACTGCTAATTCTGCATCAATTTGCTCAATTGGTAATTCTTTTGAAATAGTTTCAGCTTTTTTCTCAACTTCTTCGTGGAAGATTTCTTCTGTGTTTTTGCCTTGAGAATATTCACCATATCTCTTCAATAACTCAATTAATGCAAAAACTCTTTTCTTAATCTGTGAGATTTGATTTGTTTTTTCATCAATTATTTTTTTGACGAACTTAATTTGCGGGGGTATTTCCTCAAGTTTTTTCTTTAACTCTTCTAATCTCATCTTAAGTTCTCCTATTCGTTCAAGAACTTCCTCTTTTCTCTTCTCTAGTTCTTTCATCTTTATTTCAATAATTCTTTCTTCGTCATCTAATCTTGCTTTTTCCGCAATTATTTTCTCGTATTCTTTTTGAAAATTTGTCAAAAGTTCACGTACTTTTTGTTCTTCGATAGGTAATTTCGTCGTTCTTTCCAAGAGTTTTCTGAAAGGATGCTTTACTTCATAGAGTTCACGAAGTTGCTTCTCTATTTTATTCAGTCTCTCCTCTAATTCTAGAATCCGAGCTGGTAATTTCGCCCTAAACGCTTTTATTTGTTGGCCTAATTTTCGAATTTGATTCCGTATATCTTTAATATTATTCTCAATATTTTCTAAAGTCTCCCTAAAACGGTAAAGAGAGTATGCACTTACTCTGAATATGATTGTACTTTCAGGCTCATAAACATTTTGAGTACTAACCTGTATTGAATAGACATCTGAAGTCGCTGTTGATTTTCGTATGAAAGCTTGCCCATGAATAGTAACCACCTTTCTAACAGGCAGTTCTTTCAAAATTCGTAGAGCATATTCTTCATCTGTAGTTATTGGCACATCCCAACAATGCATTTCTATGAGTGCCTTTATTGGACTCGGAGCAGTAATCAAGTCACATACCCAGCCTATAATGAGCCTTTGAAAATCTGCACCAAATATTTCACGAGCTTTCTCTTTTAACCTCTCTCTTCTGTTTCTGTAATCATCAATCAAACGATCAATTATTCGTAAAACTGTCATCAAATCTATATATTTGCGATCCTTATATACGAGAGTTACTATATTTACATTTCTAGCCTTCGTTTTCATTGCTAATCTTAGGAATTTTTCTTTTGATTCTGGAAGTAATGCAATGAAAGTCCTTTTAACCTCATCATCAATTGCTTTATCAATTGCTAGTGCCCATTCCTCTAGTTCATCGGAGGGTAGATTAACATAAGAAAAAAGTGCTACTGGACCGTACACGTTTGCTAAATGAAGATCCTTATAAGCTAATTCTTCTAATTTTAGCACTAACTCATATAATTTACCACTTACATCAATAATTCGCAATGTATCTTGCAAATTTTTCAGAAGTAATTGCTTCTCTCTCTTTAAATTTTCCTCTTCTGTTTTTAAACGTTTTTTCTCTTGCTCTAATTGATATATTTTTCGATACTCTGGATCCTCAAAGAGTGCTTCTTGAAGTTGCTTTCTTTCTTTTTTCTTTTCTTCTATTAATCTGTTCAGATCCTCTTCGCTTTTTATATTCCATTTTTCTTTGATACGTTCTAGTTTTTTCCTTATTTCATCCATTTGTATTTTTAGCTCAATTAACTGACTCTGAAGCGTATCAATTCTTTTCTCAAGCTCTTTTAATCTTGTATCACACCGAACACGATTATTTTTAATCTCAAGCAATTTTTGTTCAAGTTTGGCAAATTGTAAATCAATATCCATACGCTCTTTTTCTTTCTGCTCCAATTCCTCAATGAACACATTATATCTTGCTCGCAATTCTCTCTCTTCGTCTTCTACTTTCATTAATCTCTCCGTTAAATCGCCAATTTCTTTCTTAATTTTCGCGATTTTCAAAATGTAGTATTTATAAAGCTTCTCCTTAAGCGCCGCACCGAGAGATAATTCTCTTTCATACTCGATGAGCTTCTTCTTTAATTTCGTTAAGTTAAGCTTCAACTTTTCTTTCAGTTTTCGCTTTTCTTTTATTTTTTCGTTAAGCCTACGAAGGCGTTCTTTTACTTCATAGAGACCTAGAGCTGAGAGAAGTAAGTCAATTCGTTTTTTTGCTGAAAGACTAACCCATTCGTTAACTCTTTCCTGTGGTAAAAAATACAGCAT
>JAHKLH010000036.1 GCA_029856635.1 Candidatus Njordarchaeota archaeon | reverse complement strand
GATTACTAAAGTAGAACTTTCTAGAAAATATGATATAGAGTAATTTTTTATTGGAGAACGGTGTTAGTATGAAAATAATTGAGAATATCATCATTGAGTTCTTAAAAAGGAAAATCAGGAAAAAAGCGATTGAATTATACGAGGAAACAAAGAGATGGCGTCTGAATGCATGGAGAGATTATATCGAAGAAGAATTTGAAAGATGCAAGACAAAATGGACACTAAAGCGATTTCCTGAACTTAAAAATGCAGAATTGAATGATCTAACAGATTTTAAAAAATTCCCTCCTCAAGATTGGATAAATCCACCAGAAGATTTCCCAGCGGCGAGAAAAACCTTGACTTCGGGCACGTTCAAAAGAAAAGAAATACAATATTCGAAAAATGATTTAATAAAAGCTATAACAACTGCAGCATGGTATGTGTACTCAGTTAATAAGAAATTCCATGAGAAGGGATTGTTTCTCTACGTGCAAGGAGCGAATAATGAAATGTATGGTACTAGTATTTTTGCCGTGCACGCTGCAAAAATTCTATCTAATCATGGATTCACTGGTAATTTACTAAACCTAAATCATGATGTAAAAAGAATTAAAAAGTACGCTCCATTTGACACTATTCACTGCGTAACTCCATTTTTCCATGCCTTTGTAAACATTATTGAGAATCTTGAGTTTAAATTATTCGACGAAAAGAGTATACTTTATTTGACTGGAGCCCCGGTTTATAGTGATGTTTTTGAAATTATTGAAGAATATCAACGTGAACATAATGTAAAAATACAAGTTTTGGATTATTATGCTGCTACAGAAACAACTATTCTTGCTGTTCAAGGAGAAGAGAAACACAGGCTTATGTATGTGCCATTTACTCATTATGGTGTAATCAAAACAGATGAAGATGTAATTAGCATTCTTGATGCTAAACCTGGAACAATTGGAAAATATTATGTTACTCGATTTTTCGATTATATGATCCCTAACTATGATATTGGAGACCTAATAGAAGTTGTTGGGAGAGCACCAAATGAACTGCCGTTAATAAGAGTTATTGGAAGACACCGAATTAAGAGAATAGAAATTAAATTACCAAAAATTGGAGAAATTCAGGGATTTGCCGGCTATGAATTTAGGACACCCCAAGCCGGATTGCATGGATATGTGTTTAGAGAAGCTTGTGCTAGATATAAAGCAAGGTCCTTCGTGATTGCAGTTCCCAAACAAAACAAAGTAGTATGTTTTCTTTACATGGATAAACCTCTTAAATTAGAAACTATTCTCAAGGAATTAGAAACACATCCTCACGGTAAAGTTATGTTAAAGATGATCGAGTATGGATCTATTGAGCTCTGCATTGAATGTGATCCAAATGTTGTTAAAGCATACTATGAGAATGAGTTAAGAAAACACCCACAAAGTGAACCATTTCCTATAATTTTAAAAACATCAAATAGTTAGAAACTACTATTGAGAGTTAATGCTCTGAAAATCAAAATTAAACATCCACTTATCTCGCCGTCTACTTCTGTACATTGAACTATTAACAGAAAAGACAATCAACCCATTAGAATGCTTGCATCATTTTTATGGTTAAATGAAAGAGATAACTAGGCATTGCATCATCACATTAACGCGATGATTAAACAAGGATTCGGTGATTTAGATGCAGAAGAAAAATAAGATTATAATTTATGAGAGGATAATTGATGTGTTAAATCCAACATACAACTTATTAGTATCTATTTTTCTGAAACTTGACAATATATTCAAAAATGTCAAAAGCAAATTAGGTAAAGACGAAGATAACATATTGCAGTTATTAATGAATAAAATCGCTGATTTGCTTGCTCTTCATTATAATGTAATCAAATATTTTATAATAAAATATCATGCATTCAAACAAGAAAATCACTAAATAAATTGTTATCAAAATTCAGAAAAATCCTAAAGAACCAGAAAAATACTAATAAACCTAAAGAAATTGCTTGAATTTATAGTTCATTTTATTCTTTGGTGTAACGTGTGTGGGATACGCTTAGAAAAGATTTTCCTGTGTTTAAAGAGATAACATATATTAATACGGCATCTATAGGATTAACGCCTATACAAGCAATTAAAATCGTAGAAAAATGGATTGAAGAGAAAAAGTATGGTAACTTGTACTGGAGAAAATGGTATTCAGAAACACGTGAAGCAGCCCGGCTTGCGGCTAAATTGATAAATGCGAACGAAAGAAATATTGCTATCATTGAAAATACAAGCATTGGGATTAACTTAATAGCAAATTCAATAAATTGGAAAAAGGGAGAAAATATAGTTACAAACAACCTTGAGTTTCCTACAAATATATTTCCATGGCAAGTTCAAGCTAAAAGACATGGGCTTGAATTAAGAGTTGCTCAAGCAAAAAATGGAAGAATAGATATCAAGGAGTATGAAAAACTTGTTGATGATAAAACGAAAGTGATTGCTGTTTCTTGGGTTGAATTCTCAAATGGATTTAGACATGATCTAATGGCATTATGTGAACTTGCAAAAAAGCATGATGCTTACCTAATAGTTGATGGTATTCAGGGAATAGGTGCTCTTAAGCTTGATATAAAGAAAACACCAGTTGATGCTGTAGTGACTGGAGCACAGAAATGGTTACTTGGCTTTCCTGGAGCCGGTTTTATGTATATCAGTGACAAGCTACTTGATGAAATGAGCATTTCCTTTGGAGGTTGGTTAGCAGATAAGGATCCTTTTAACTTTGAATTTAGAGAATTTACGCCTGATAATAGTGCTAGGAGATTCGAGCTTGATACTCCTGCTTTTATAAGTTGCATTGTTTTAAAAACAACGTTGAAATACATACTCAAAATTGGAATAGACAAGATACAGGAAAGAGATTTAGAATTAGCACGATACTTAATAGAAAAAGCATACAAAATCACGAAAATCCTTTCGCCAACAGAAGATGGAAAACCGATGTCGCCTATAATTTCAGTTAAAGTTAGGAATCCTCAAGAAGTTTATGAGAAATTAAAAGCGGAGAAAATAATTGTGGCATCACGACGTGGGGGACTAAGAATTTCACCACATTTTTACAATAATGAAGAAGATATAGATTTGTTGTTACAAAAAATGCGTGAGCATATTGTGTAGAATTTAGTATCAATTTGCTCAATATTGGATCCAGTTCCTCATTTCCTAGATAGAAAATGTAATTATTAATAAGATCATTTGAGCGCATTAGAAAATTGTTAACAGTGAATACACGTAACATAGGAAAATTACTTTTGGTTCTGTAGCTTAAACCAATTTTTAACCTCAGATAACTTGAATCTATTAGCAACTGCAGGATATTCATATACTAAAAACTTATTTTGAACGACATCAATAATTTTTACATGAAAGGAATTATTTCTGATGATGTTTATCAACTATATCCTATTTAATTTTTATGAATAATATGTGATATATAATGTCAATTGTTGCAATTGGCAACCCAGTCTTTGATCTAATTGAAACACCATTTATAAAAACCAGCGGCAGAGTACTATCGGGATGTAGTACTAATGCTGCTTTAACGTATGCTAAGCTTGGAGGAAAAGCTACATTAATTGGGAAAGTTGGAGATGACTTCAAGCTAAAATTAATTGAAACCACTAAGAAATATGGTGTCGAGGTAATCGCATTGAAATCAAGAAACAGTGGTGGATTTTATCTTAAATATCTTGATGAAAAAATGGAAGACCGAGAACTTTATGTGCTAGGTGTCGCTGATCCAATAAACTTCAATGAGCTCCCCTCATTTGTATTTGAATCACAAGGCATAATTATTGGACCAATATTAAATGAAATAAGTCATGAATTTATGGTAGATTTGGCAAATAATCATAATGATGGATTAATATTAGTTGATCCCCAAGGATTTCTAAGAAAATTGAATGGTGAAAAAGTAGTTCATTTTAGACCAGATTATATTACTGACATAATACGGCTTTCCCACGTTTTTAAGCCTAATGAAAAAGAAGCTAAAATAATTTTTCCAAACTTAAGTCCTGAGAAGATAGCTCTAAAAATTAGCAATATTAACAATGCTGTTGGAATAGTAACTCTTGCTCATAAGGGTTCTGTAGTTGCATTCATGAATAAAGTATACCATATACCAGCTTTTAGAACTGTGGAAAGAGATCCTACTGGGTGTGGCGATGTTTATGCCGGTGCATTTATGTATTATTACTTAAGAACTGATAATCCAATCGAGGCTGCTGCATTTGCGTCCGCTGCGGCGTCCTTCATGGTTGAAACAACGGGACCAGATTTCAAATTACCATTTAGGGAATTAGAACACAGATTTGAAAAAATTTTAAATGATATAAAGCGCTTAGATTAAGAAGTAAGAATGTGATTGAGATGAAACATTCTCAAAGTTCAAAATCATTACGAGATAAGTACGAAAAAGCCACAATACCGATTGGAAAAGCACTAGGCAGGTTGAAAATTTCTGCTAACATGATGACTATTATTTCAGTAATTTTCGCTGGGATATCAACGTATTTCCTAGCCCTTAGAGATTTGTGGATGGGTGTTCTGTTTTTCCTGATTGCAGGAATCTGTGATATGCTTGATGGCGCTATAGCACGTGCGACAGGTACGGCATCACCTTTTGGAACATTACTGGACAATACCATAGATAGAGTTGTTGAGGGATTTCTCATACTGGGATTAATCCTAGGGGAATTTATCCCCGGATGGCTTGGTGTTATAACTATATTAGGAATGTATCTTCCAAGCTACGTAAGAGCACGAGGGGAGGCCGAAATAGGAGAAAGAGCTTTGGGTTATGGTCTCTTTGAAAGAAAAGAAAAACTGGGAACATTGCTTGCTGGAATATTCTTAACTGGATTCGATATACCAATGATAGAGGAATTAAAGAACATAGGAATAACTAACTACATTTTCTTAGCTTGCTTAATTGTGAGCATATTCTCGATAATAACAGCAATACAAAGACTCTACTTTTTCTATACAAAACATAAGGAAAAAGCCAGTTTTTAGTTAACTTTTAGAAATTTTAAATTTAGTGTCAAAAATGAAGCTAAATGAAGCTATTAATCTTGCAAAACAAGTTATAAAATTCTCTTATTCTCCATACTCAAAAATAAGAGTTTCAGCAGTTTTAATAACGAAAGATGGTAAAATGTACCATGGCGTGAACATTGAAAATGCATCATACGGACTAACAATCTGCGCTGAAAGAGTCGCTATATTCAAGGCCATAAGTGAAGGAAAACGAGATTTCTTAGCAATGATAATTTATAGCCCAGATGTTTTGCCCTTTCCATGTGGTGCATGCCGCCAAGTGATGGCAGAATTCTTTTCACCAGATACCAAGATAATCATCATTAGGGAAAACAGAGAGGGAAAAGAAAAAGTTATCTTAAAATTTGATGACCTATTTCCATCAAAATATTCATTCAAAATCAAAAGAAATTAATTTTATTTGCTCTCAGTACCAGCCAATGCAATTTTGTCCTTTAATTCATCAATCAATGATTCAATTTCACTTGCCGCAGTTCTTAGATTCTCCGCTATTTTAAGGAGTCTATTGAAGAGAGTTTCAAGAAGTTTATCCCTCTCTTCAAGTTGTGCCATGAGCACCGAGAGTTTGGCACCAATCTCCTTTGCTTCTTCATAATGTTCAATCTTAAGTGTGTCCCATTTCCATACAATTTTTCTGTCAGGAGTTATGTCAAATTCACACATGATTCTTACGAGGTCTCTTTTCTCTATGCCTCTCTTTGTGATTTCTTCAAATACTTTCTTATTAAATTCCGCTGCGGCTCTTAGGATTTCATCATTTGGAACTCCTTTATTCCTTAACAAAGCAAAAAGAACTCGTCTTACTTTGTCATCATATCGAGCAGCACGCACGAAGCCGGTACTCATCCTCATAGGAATTTCACCTAAATAACAAATATATAACCTATAAATTGAAAAATGTTTTGAATATAATCTTTTTGAAATAAAAAACAGTTCCTAAGCATTTTTAAGCAACATTCTCTTCTAAAAATGTGTGAAAAAGAATGAATGACGATCAGAATACCAGAATTCTTTATAGGAATGCTTATATTCTTAGCATAATTGGATTCATCGTAACCCTTGGATTTGGATGCGCTGGTTTAATGATTCCATATCTCCTTTTGTATTTTAATGGTCAATTAACTGAATTACCAGAAGAACTTGGTAGGATAGAAGCAGCAGGAGAAATTGCTTTTGAAACCTCTGTTTTAGTCTCTGCATTCATGCTAACAAGAGCATTCTTCGCAAGATACTTTGGTAAATTATCTGATAAACTCGGACGAAAACCACTTATAGTTTTGGGTTTATTGATTTACACATTGCTTTCATATGCGTATATAATGTCTAGAAGTTGGATAGATCTTTTAATTATCCGTGCTATTCAGGGAATTTCATCAGCAATGGTGTGGCCAATTGCCGAGGCAATGATTATGGATAGTGTTAAATGGCATGAACGAGGAAAATACATGGGCATGTATATGACATCAACTAATCTTAGTTTCATTTTTGGTCCTGCAATTGGTGCTTATGTGTACAAATTAAGTGTCATTTATTTTGAATTGCAACTTCCTGATTGTTTATTTGCACCATTTTATGTACTTGCCATAATGTCACTTCTTGCGTTCTTAATGAGTTTCTTTACAGTAGAGCCACTTACTTCTAAAGAAAGAAAACTTAGATTACCTATTACATTGCAAAAAATACCGAGAGAAATTCTTCAGCAAATCTCTTTATCGTTGAAAATAATCTATATTATGGGTTTTGCAAATGGAATTGCCGTTGGATTTGTATTTCCTGTTTTTAATATTTTTGTAATACAATATGTTACCTCAGATCCCGTTGCTTTAGGCTGGCTATCTACAATATCTGGGGCTGCGGGGATATTAGCAAATTACCCCGCTGGGTACATTTCGGATCGCATTGGGAGAAAGAACATCGTTATCTCTGGACAGTTAATAACGCGAATATCAACATTCATATTACCATTTATACGTACATTTCGCGATTTACTAATCATTTCAATTACACGATCAATTGCATTTAACATCATGTCGCCAGCATATCGAGCATTGCAAGCAGATCTCGTTCCTAAGCAATTGAGGGGTAAAGTTTTTGGAACAGTTCAATCACTGTTTAATGCTGGAAGTGCTTTAGCGCCTCTTGGAGGTTTAGTTTATAAACATCTAAGTGATTCTCGATTAATTATCTTCGGTATAAGTCTTCCCGCAATTGCAATAGTTTTTTGGATTAGTGCACTTATTGGTATTTTTACCACGATACTTTTTATAATTTTCGTTAAAGAACCTGAAAAAGAAATCAAACAGAAAATTAGCTACTCCTAATAACATGTTAATTTCAGACAAAAACATTTTGATTTTTTCTTTATAGTGATCAATAAGTTTATGAAGATCCATTAGAATTTTAGTTTCTCTCTTATACTAGAATTTAATAATTTGAGGTGATGCAAAGGAGTAAAATGTACGGAGATTAAGATGCTTCTTTGCATAATAGCAGCAAGCATGTTCTGCCAATTGCTTGCGTTTGTATTCATTCTCATGAGTTATAAAAATGTCAAAGTGAGTAGCTTATTATTCTTTGCAATAGGAATTCTCACAATGTTATTAACATTATTATTCATTTTGTTAGGTAACTTTTATTACCCATATAATATAAATTTAACCAAGCGTTTCTTCAGAATTGCTCTTATATTTGTGACAATATCGTTGATTTTTGCAATGTTATTTGTTGAATTACTGTACAGACAACATCCATCTCCATTTTTCTTTTTATATCTTTCCTTTGGATCGTTTGCAATAGCAAATAGAATATTCATTGCTGAAGTAAAACTTTCTGTGATTGATAACTATGTATTTGGAAGTTCTGTGGTAATATGCTGTGGCATAAATATTGATTCATTACTTATAACACTACTTTCAATGTGGTTAGGAATAAACTTATTTTACATTACCATCAAACAATGGAAAAGAATTAAATCACCTAAAAAACGAAAATGGGGAAGAACTTTTGCATTAGGTGCATTTCTGCTTTTCGGTGGCGTTGCAGTCTCTAGATTATTCCAAGCATTTAATTTAGTTCCATTACAACTGTGTGAAAGCATAACTGTGCTATGTGCAGGAATTGGCGGAATAATTATGACTATTGCATATTTGGCTTATCCTCAATTATCATTACTTCTACTTCATCACATCTACGGATTTGTTATAATGACCATTGGAGGGCTTCCAATAACCAGTATGAGCATTGAAAAGAATATAAGACATTATATTCCATTAATTACTGGATTGCTCTCTGGAATGAGAGCCCTTGGGATTACTGTTCTAGCTGCTGGACCTCCTCAGATAATAGATCTTGGAAAAATCAAAATCATCGCATGCTTTGGTTCAAATATCTGCGCATTTTTGTTAGTAGATCGTGTACTTAATGCACATCGCGATTTGCTGTTGCAGCTCGTTAAAAAGTTAGATAATATGACAATACCAGCTATAATCGATTCGGAGTTCTCTAATAAAATTAAAAAGGAAGTATTCAAGTTCATTGATCCATTTCTTCCATGAAACAAACACCAACAAGAGAACCTCTCCTTATATAAAGATCTGATAATCTGTTAAATGATAATTACTAAATGATAATTACTCTATCTTTGCACACATTGAAATTAAATTAACGTGTTTTATATGAATTTCTTCTTCTTAAGTAATTCTCCCAAGTATTTTCCCTTTTCAGATAACTTATGCTTTATTGTTCTATCCTCATCGATTATGTGAATTACTTCGAATCCAAGAAAAGCTAGAATTTCGGACAAGATCCATCTATGGCATCGCCAAGGTAATTTCTCGGCGCACATTATCACTGTCTGTTTCTTATTTGCAATAGAAATTAACTCATGAAAACTTTTTTTCCACTTATCGCTTGTATAGCAATACACAACGTAATTTTTGAACCCCCAATTCTTCCAGGGGGAAAGTTCTTCAGGAATTTCACTAACACTTCTTTTTCCTCCAAGTTGTGCTCCTAACCAAATATAATCTATCCCTCTTTTATGCAATTCGTTCTCCAGCGTCTCCTTTTTGAAATGCGGAAATTTTCTTGAGGTAGGAAATCTTCGCACATCAATTAAGACTTTAATCTCGAATTTCTCAAGTAATCTTATGAATTCCTCTAATTTTCGCGTAGAGTGTCCAATGGTGTATATGGTTCTTCTTTTGTTTTTTGTCAAAGCAAATAACCTCGAGTAATTTTCTATCCAAAATAAAGATTAATATCTTTTTAGGAGTATTACTATTGCCTTATTCACTAATCTGTTTTGAAGCAAAGGGATACTATCGCTTCTCTGGAAAAATTAGTTATGAGTACTATACACGTTCTGCTTTGCTTAAGACTTCGGATATATTTTTGCTTGCATACTTATATCCGAGAAGAATTGCTAATATGCTTGATGGAACTACAATTATTAGGAATACTGATATTATGAGATCGTAAGGAATAATCGTTGGAGTAGTAATCTCACTAAGCATGTTACTGACATCTATAAATTCTGTGGCAACGATTATCGCGCCCATGGTTCCAATCATGTAGCTGAGAATTGATATGATGAATATTTCAACTGCAAAAATCTTTGAAATGTCAGCTCTTGAAGCACCTACTGCCCTTAGCACACCAATTTCCCACATTCGCTCAGTTACTGTAGTTATTATGCTCAGCACTTCGCCAAGTAGGGATACTAATACTGCAAACGAAAAGAGAGTTCTAATGATACTTTCGAGTCTTTCAAGCGCTTCTTTTGTTCTTTCAAGATACTCTGTTATAGCTATCACTTGAATATCATAATCTTCTCCAATAACATTCTGAATATCATTCGCAATCTTGACTGGATCTGCATTCTCTGAAACTCTGATGAAAATCCTTGAATACCAGATGCTTTTGGAAATTCTTTGAAATGTATTTAATGACACGAGAATGTCGCTTGTTGTTGCAGCTTTGCTTGCAAATTTTGTAAATGTAAAACCAGGAGCTATTGAGATTATTCCAACAACCTCAAGAATAAATGTCTTTTTCATCACTTCTATTCTTATTTTATCACCAACAGAAACATCGAGTAAGTCTGCTAAGCCTTTGCTAATAATCACTGTATCATTATCCAGCAAGGCATTGAATATCTCGGGGTGTAATTCAAAATCGGAGATAAATGCTGTCTTTGAGTAATTCACTGGATCTATTCCATATATTTTTACGTTGGCTTGCCGCCAGAAAACTAAGTCACCAACTTTGCTAGCAAGAGAATATGTAACTGGACATACATCCTTTACTCCACTAATGTTGAACAATGCTTCTGTAATATTTTCTGGTAATGGTTCGCGAGCATATAAAACAACTTCAGCACCAGCCTGAACCTTGATAGATAATTCTATTGTTTTTTCTTGCGTATTTACTAAAATACTAACTAAAAACAATGAGGAAACTGAAAGAGAGAGCATAAAGAATATTAATAAAGCCCGATGCTTATATCTAAGGATATTTCCCCTTGCTATGTGACCCCATATTTTTCCTATTGGTGTTAATATTGCTTCGATTGCCTTAACTAGTAATGG
>JAHKLH010000035.1 GCA_029856635.1 Candidatus Njordarchaeota archaeon | reverse complement strand
GTAGAAGAAAATTAGAAATTCTTAAGAAAAAGTATGCTTAATGGAAATTATAAATCTATGTTTCGTTTTATGTAGAGATTCCTAGCCTTAATAAAATGGTATGAATAAATTTCGCATTTTGCTCAGAAATGGTGAAAATGTGTGAAAAAAATATGGTGGATATGTAATTATCTTGATTATAGTCTTGTTGTTCTTTTCCTCACCTTGGCTATATTATAAGCACTCTGCACTCGAATAAGAGGAGATTCTGAATCTTAATAGAATAAAAGCTGGGCTTATCAACTTCAAAATGCTGATCTGATGAAATTACTAATTCTAGATTTGATTTAGTAGTAATAGATTATTCCCGCGATGGAACAGAAGCCAAGAATATTCCTCTAATGAAATAGCAAAAATAAAGAAAGCAGGAATTATTCCAATATGCTACACCAGCATAGGCGAAGCATAGGATTACAGATTCTATTGGAATAAATCATGATATGAAAAACCTTCTAGGTGGCTTGGTAATGAAAAATCCCGAGCGGCCAGGGTGTTATGCTATTAAATGCTGGTATAAGAAATGGAAAGAAATCGTTTTCACATGTTTAGATAAAATTATTGAGCAAGTTTTTGCAGTGTTTATTTAAATAAAATGGATGAATTTGAATATTGAGCGGATCCGAAAATGGCGAAGGAGAATACTATCCGGAAAACCAAACTGCAAAGTGGATGATAGGTTTTATATATGAAGTTGCAGACTATTGTTGAAGTTAAGCAGGTGAAGGATTTCTACATTATTCCACAAAACGGTGAAAGATTACTTGACTATGATAATGGTACTCTACTAAATATCATCTCTGGTTGGGCTGTTGAAGATTTATTTTATAATGAACCAAAACTTATTCCTGAAAGTATTATACGAGATAGAATCCGATATTGACAAAGTACATTCGCTAGGAAAATTAGTGCTTGTTGTTGATTACGTTGTGATAAAACGGGATACAAAAGGTGAAAACAAGGAAAGAATTGATGATTTTATTGCAAAAACATGCGAAAGGGGATATATTCCATATATTACTAGATATGATCATGCATTAGACGAATTAAACATTATTGAGTGAGTGCGGCCACCAAGCAAAACATCTGGAAATAGTTTTTGGACTTGCATAACTTTGTTAGCAAAGAAATTTTTGACTTGAACTTACTAAAACTTATTAATGGTTTAGTGAATAATAGAGGTAATAATGCTTTTACTTTGAGTTTTTAGGGCGGTATTTTAGATGCGATTCATAGGAATAGATTTGGCTGGAAAAGAAACAAATCCATCTGGCGTCTGTTACATTCAAGGATGTACGCTTATGGAAATAACTACGCTTTATACAAACAATGACATTATTACCTATGTTTTAAGTAGAAAACCAACTTATATTGCTGTTGATGCTCCATTTGATTTTCCAAAAACGGGAACCCTAAGAAAATGTGATTTAATATTAAAAAAACTTGGATTAAATCCCTTACCTCCCATTCTAGAAGGCATGCGATTGCTCGTCTTGCGTGCAAAATTTCTTAAGTCGCATCTTGAAAAAAGAGGAATAGCCGTAATTGAAACATTTCCCTTCGGTGCTTTGAAACTCCTAGGCTACAAAAGAAAACCCAAAAGTTACAGCGAGAGATATCGTACCGCTCTCGATTTAATTCGGCTTTTTGGTATTGTAAGATGGAAAAAAATAAGTCTTGCTCATCTTAGCCCCCACGAGTTTGATGCATTAATTTGTGCAATAGTAGCCTACTGTGTTTACATTGGAAAATTTGTGAAGGTTAAAACAGATGATGGTGAAATTTACTTCCCTGTTACATCTGATGCAATGAAAAGAGATTTTGATGAAAGAATATCACAGGAACTGAGAAAATTAAAATCATGATTGTTCATTGATTATTTGTGACCTTACTAAGGATTCTTTCTTTAAAATCATACTAAACAAAGCATCACTAAGAAACTCCTCGAAATCCTCCTCAAAATGTTGGATGCTAGTTTCAAAAACCAGTACTGGGATTTGATACCTTTGTTGAATATACTTTCCAAATTCACGGATTTTTTCTATAGGAATTTTGGAATCTTGAGATTTATTCACAACCAGAATAATAAAGCTTGTAAAATTATGTGCAACAGCTATAAATGATGCCACATACACTGAGGCTCTAAATAATGATTCAGGATTAGTTGGATCTATAACTATAATTGCACATGTGGCTCCAGCAAGAAATGTTCTAAGAAAATATGGATTTCGCCGCAAAAGTTCGGATCTTATATCCCATACAAAGAGTCTTGCTATAACTTCTTCCCCTAATCTTAATTGCTTTAAATAAATTCTCATACCAGGCATAAGTTCCTCAATGGATTTACCTTCAGTTTTAAAGAAAGTTCTGACAATTTCTGTAATTTCTGAGGACTCTCCAAGCAATACCACTTTGCACATTATTGTTCTCATGCTTCTCAACTTTGTTTTGTACTAATGTGTGTCCTAACTGCAACCGCGTCCTACTAAAATTAATAATACATACATCATCATTATAATACTTGTAAATATTTCTCGTACTTAACCCCAGTACTTTCAAAATAAGTTTTTTATTGCTTCGGTAAACATTTATATGAAAAACATAGAAGCTTGCAGAATTACTCTAATCTTTATCGCCCTTCCTCATTTTTTATGTCTGTGATCTTAAATACATACGTTCCATGTATTTTCTTGATGTAACCACGAACAATTATTGGTTTTTCTTCACATATCTTCTCAATCTCTAAATCTCCACCACCATATGCAAAGATTTCGCCTGTTTCATCTTTTAGAACACATATCTCATACTCACTTATTGTTGGTATATTAACCGAAAAACTGTCTCCTCTGGGGCTCTTTCCTAAGAAGCATGCTTTGGCTTTGAGTATAACTTCCTTATTAAGGTACTTTTCAGGGAAATCCTTTAAATCCTTTATCTTGACAATAGTTTCTTTTTCTCTTTTAACTTCCTTTTCGTTCTCACCATCCATTAGCAATCACCATTCATTATTATTCAATTACCCTCCTAGACTCCGCCTTATATCGCTCTAAAATTATGGTTAATAATATTGGAGCTATAAAAGTTGTTGTCATAACCATAATTAAGAGTGAAAAATACCACCCTGGAGACAAAATTCCCAGAGAATCCCCGACTTTTAGGAAAATTAGTCCAACTTCGCCTCGTGGCATCATACCAATTCCAAGAATTACCCCCTTTCTTAGATTACTTGGTTGTCTCGGATCCAGCGAAAGTACGCCACTAATAACTTTGGCTATACATGCTGCAACACTTATGATTACTGCTGGAATAAATGCAGCCCCCGCAACCTTAATATCTGCAGAAACCCCCACATTTATGAAGAAAATTGGTGTAGTTATAAATGCTATTGGTGAAATATCTCGAATAATTTCTTCTCGTGCTTCAGATCCAGCAAGAATAAGGCCTGCCATGTATGCTCCAATTATTGGAGATAGTCCATATGCGTAAGCGAGATATCCAGCAAGTAATGCAAATGAAAATGCAAAAACTTCTCTTGCACCGCTGGCTTTAAGCCGATCAATGAATTCCAAGACATATCTTGAAATGATAACGCTTAGACCAATCATAAATATGAAAAACGCGACCACGCTTGCAATGATTTGTATAACATTTTGAATTTTTACTACTCCTGATGTAACAACGCTAATTGCAATTGAAAGAAAAATAATACCAATTATATCATCAAGAACAGCTGAAATAATAATCAATTGCGCCTCCTCAGAGCGAATTAATCCCAAATCTGAAAACACTTTGATGCTAATACCTACCGATGTAGCTACGCTGGCTGATCCAGCGAATACTGCTAGTACGAAATTATTCGTCATTAAATACACTGGGATCATTACGAAAAAGAAACTAAAGGTTACTCCCAGTATTGCTAGCAAAATAGCTATTTTTCCTCCACGAGAAATCATTTCAATATTAGTTTCTAATCCTGCGACAAATAGTAGCATCATAGCTCCAAGTTCGGATAGAAATTCGAAGACTTCTGATGTATGAATCAAACTGAGAAATGAAGGACCTAATATTATCCCAAGAAGAATGTAACCAATAACCTCTGATTGTCTTATTCTCTTAAAAATCTCAGCCACAATTAATGCTAAAAGCAGTAGTGCACCATACTGCAGTATCATTGCTATTATTTCCGATGTAATCATACTAATCACCTTGGCAAGTTATAGAATAGTTTAAGAAAGAATAATGCAAAGAATTATCATTAATTATTAAAACACCAAGCATATTAAATCTTCAACTTAAATTGCTTTTGCACTCCATTAATTATCCTTCTTAAAACTGATTTGAATTTACCTAGGATTATCTCTCTACATTTTTCATCACTCATGTATATTAATTTCATGCTTTGGTAATCTAATTTACCAGATACGTATGATGCATCAATTAATTTTGAAATAAACTCGTTAGCGCTCTTAAATGAAAAATCAATATACTCTGACAAACATGCGTAAAAAAAGTCATAACAATCATTAAAATATCCGAGTGCATCGTGAAGATTATGGATATTTTTTCTATTATTTCTTAATTTAATCAAACGAGAAACATAACTATTAAAGCCAAGCTCTAGCGCTTTTCTTATAATATCCCTAAAACGCACAATTAGATTTTTACTCTTAAGCATCAATACTGTAGCCAACGCATATTTTGCTAGATGATACGACCTATTAACCGCCGAAATGATCCTGCCATCTTTGAGATCCATTATGATCCTTGGTATTACTAATGAAAAGAAAACCAATTCACGATATATGGTATAGTTAGAAAACTGGAACCCTTTCTGCCTTAAGTTCTTTACAAATTCTGAATTCAACGCTGATTTACCATATAAAATTGTAGCACCAAAAAACGGTTCTCCTTTTAAGAATTCAGTCTCTACAAAGGACTTCCAGTAAACAGATAAATCAATGCGTCTATCTAATGGTAAGTAACTTAGTGCTCTTAGCACTTCTCGTATGTCGCATTTATCGTTGATTATTAATAATATATCAATATCACTAAACTCCTCGTCAAAGTCATCCTTTTCAATCACAGATCCGTGAAGGATTACATCCACTACATGTTTCCTAAGTGCATTAATGATTGCATCTATTAGGGAAATATCCATTGTTGCTCATAACTAAAAGCAGTCCTTATCTTAATATTAATAGTCGCTACTACGCGAATTTTATGCCATTCCAAAATCAAGACAAAGGACCCTTAAATTTTTCAGAATAATGCCTTTTAATAAGTTATGGGGAAATTTGTGAAAAAATTTGTAAAAATAGTCAAAAAGAGGATTCCATGGATTTCACACATAATTAACGAAACAACAAGCCGTGAGTTTTATATAAAACGAATAAAATTATCTAAGAAAACAATCTGTATCCTTTGCAGAATGTCCAGAGGTCTTTGTGGACAAAGTCCTTGCCCGCTTTATCATCTGTTTGACAAAGTGTCTAAAGTAAGAAGTCTTGTAATAAACAAGAAACACGTTATTGGTTCAAGTCCGCCCGGCTTATTTGTTGGGCATAGCAAATATCCTTATGTTAATGTTGGACCATTAGTTGCTCCAATAGTAGGCAATGTGGAAACTTGGGACACCCCTGAGCAATGGACTAATATAACATTTAATCAGTTAATTAATTACCGACTCTCTCTCATCAGGGGATTTAGAAAAGCTCATGTTAGAAATCTAAGATCCAAAATAGTTGAGAAAATTCAAGAGCTTGCACTCTCTAGAAGTAGTGTTAGTGTTGATGCAAAATTTACAAGACCTCCTCGAGGAAAGCTAATAGATGGAGAACTCAGACCTCTCGGGCCAAAGGCTGAAATTGTCGATTTCTTTTTAGATGGGATAAAAACGCATCAATTGTTAGAAAAATACTTTAATGATGATGAAATACGTGCTGAGGATGCATTATTTGAATTGAGAAAAAGAGGAGTACTTGTTTCAAATTTAATTCGTGCTTTCTCCGCTGGACTACTTGGAATTAAATCCCAGAGAAAACTTGTTCCGACGAGATGGAGCATAACTGCTGTTGACAGTATACTTTCGCTTAGATACATACGAGAACTTAGAACCTTTGATAAGATTTCAGAAATTCGCGTTTATGAAGGAAATCTTCTAAACAATAAATTCGTTGTAATAATGCTTCCAGGAATTTGGTCGTTCGAGTGGTTGGAAGCATGGTGGCCCAGAACAGCCTTTAATTTCCTTGGAACTGAGATTGCAATTTGCGGTGATTATGAACTGCAATTTGATCGTGATTCCTATGCAAAAGTGGGTGGTTGTTATTATGCATCCAGGTTAGCTGTTAGCGAATTCTTGTTTAAAATCAAAAGGCAGGCAACAGTTATCGTGTTACGTGAAATCTATCCAACACCGGAAAATATGATTCCCCTCGGTGTATGGCTTGTTCGCGAAGGCGTTCGCCTAGCTTTGAAAACTAGGCCATTTATTTTCGATGATTTAAAACAAGCTTTTGCATTCTTGAAGGATAGGCTTAAACTTAGGATTGATGATTGGATTTCATCGAGTTCTCTTTTGAATATTATTACTAGGCAAAGACGCATAACTGAATTCTTGAAAAAATGACTATTTTTATCGCTTGTTGGTTAAAATAAGAATAAACAATATTTGAAACTCGTTTGGGTATCTTGAGAACACTGATCTTCAAAAGTTAACTTAGAGTTTGCAAGCTTTAATAAAAATGGGTTGGAATATTAGTTGGAAAAAGGTGGAGTTTATGGTTACTATAAAGCTTAAGATGGGTAAGAAAGGATACGTCATAATCCCAAAGATTATCAGAGAAAAATATGGATTCAAGGAGGATGGTTATATTCTTGCAGAGTTAAGAGAGGATGGAGTACTTCTTAAGCCTGTGCCAAGTATAGATGATCTTAGAGGCTACTTCAAAAAACATGCAGAAAAATTAAGATCGTTAAAAATCACATCTCCAAAGCTTGGTGAATTAAAAGGTGCTTGTCTTGAAGAAGAATTCCAATAAAGAGCTTGCTTTTATCGATGCAAATTTCTTCATTTATCTAAATTGCATTTCAGATGACATGCAAAGGAAACCATATGAAGACTTTTATGTTAAAATAATTACGTCTTACAAACTATCAACTGACATTCTTGTGCTTGATGAATTGATTTATATTTCAAAAAAGAAATATGGAGCTCCATATGATTTGACCATAGACTTCATTAAACGAGCGATTCTTCCATATGTGAATATTTTACCGATTAATGCAAATATTTTAGACGAGTTTTTGAGCACGTTAGAGCTATACTCCTTGAAACCTTCTGATGCAATTCATGTTGCGGTTATGAAAATGAATAATATTTCAGTCATAGTTAGCGAGGATGACGAGTTTGATAAAATACCGTGGATAAAAAGAATTTGGATTCAGAAATACTGATTGTTGACTCTTTTAAATAATATCCTCTAGCTTAGTCAATAGCAGAAATCAATACGAATGTTATACTTCTTTCCTAGTTGAATTATTCGCTTTCGTAATAATTCGTAAAATTCTTTGCTTTTTGCTTTTTTCCAGAATTCGTATTTTATTTTTGAAGAAAAATTATTAAGTGCTTCATTTATGAAAATCCAATTCTTAGCTTTAAGATTCAGTTTATCAACAAGCACTCGCTGTACGCCGTATTCATTTACTTCCTCAAAGATTAAAGTAAGATCTTTTTCCGTGAATATTGGAAGAATGGGTCCAATAAACACATAAGTATGAAAACCCATGTTAGTAATCTTTTTAAGTGCTAATAATCGCTTTTCAATGGGTGTTGCCTTAGGTTCAAAAATCTCTCGTACTTTATCATCAATTGTTACTATTGTGAAACCTATTTCCGCCTCAGTACGTTTAATTAAATCTAAGTCCCGTAAAACTAAATCAGATTTCGTCAAAATCGTTATCGGATACTGGTGCTTTGTAAGTATATCGAGCAACTTTCGAGTTATCATATACTCTTTTTCAATGAATTGATAGGCATCCGTAACACTGCTTAACAGCGTTAGGCCTTTCTTTGCAACTCTGATTTCTCGTAAAAGAACACTGGGCGCATTTCTTTTTACGAACACGACTTTTCCCCACAAACTAGGATTAATTCCCTTTCTTTCAAAAATATACCGTGCATAACAATAAACACAACCATGAGCGCAACCAACGTAAGGATTTACTGCATAATCAACTCCATAAATCTTGCTCTTCACCAGAATACTATTAACACAAGTTTCATGAATAATGATATCCCGAGAACTTCCCTCCTTTATTCCAAAATAAGATAAAATGTCCTTGGGCAAATTTAACTCCAAAAATAATTTTATAATAATGACCCTTCAAAAAATGCCAAGAAATATTCTCCATGCTAAGATTAGCTCTAAAAAGATTTCTTTAAGTACTCCTTTTTCTAGTCTGCGAATCAGCCACGGTGGTGGTAAGAATCCAAGCCACACTAAAATAATTCCAACAAGTACACAAATGTATGCAGGAGTCATCCAGAGAGTGTAAGGAAGTCCAGCTGTTGCATCAAGAATCATAAAAAACAAAAAATCCAAGAGAGATTAAAAATCCTGTTAGTATTAATTTAAGTCGCATTCTTTTATCTTGTTCTTCTCAACAATAATTTCCCTCCTGAGCGAGATTATTACCCAGACAGCGCTAATTAACAAAAGAATTAGGAGAAGAGTTGATGCGATCTCTCTAACTGACATCTCCCCCGCTTCCTTAAAACCAACTACACCATACCAATTGCGATAATCAAATGATACGAGTAAATATATCATCAAAAGAACTGGGTATGAGACAAGTCTCTTTAGACCAAGTCCGCCGTGATATTCATTATCTGCGAATACAAATAGCCATAATGCCGTGAAACCAGCTACAAAATAACCTAGAGCTAACGATAATACATATGTGTAGATGATAATACCTCATACTGAAATACTTGCATCAGAAGTATCCCCTAACCATAAATTAATAACACCTACCTCAAGAATTAAGGAGGAAATAAACATCAAAGCATAGAATCTGTTTAATGCTAAAAGAGATAATTTTTTCTTTTCCGGTATTATTCGCAATGCACGATGAGATACTATCGTAAGATATCTAGTAATTATGATTGCCAGGAGATATACAGCAATGGGTACATAAATTATTGGACCTACCACCTTAGATGGCTTGTATGCATAACCTATCTTGAATGCCTTTGGAATCATCCATGAATTATATGAAATGAAAGCAATGAGTAACGATATAATAAAAAATATCCAAAATCTTGACTTTATATATCACTCTTATACATAACTAAAATAATGATACTCCTAGACAACCTCACAATCTTATATCGAGACTTGATAATATGTTTATGAATACCGCGGATAAGCCCTAGCTTATCGTGAAATTTATTTTAGTCTCCCTTACCTTGTATTTCTAGAAGAAAGCTTGCCAATTCATAAAATCCGTCTCCATTTTCCTTTGAAAGCACTATATCAGCAATCTCTTTTATCTTTTTACTAGCATTTGCTGGACATGCTGAAACTCCAGCGATTTCTAATATTTCTGCATCATTATCTCCATCACCTACAGCCAATACATTTTCGAGCGAAATATTCATTATCTCAACTAGTTTCTGAACTCCAAATGCTTTGTTTACTCCTTGGGGAGCAATATGAACCGCAAAACCGCTGTCAGTTATTTCAACATTTCGTATTCCACGTTTTTCGAGAGTTTTACTAATCTGATTTACTGTTAACTTTGCGGATTTCTCTGTACGAATAAAAGCCAGATCAACATAACGATAAGGATTAGTAGGGGATGAAATAAAACCTAGATTTTCGAGTATTTCTGTTACCTTATCTTGTGGAAACTTTCTATTAACAATGTATATAGGCTTAAAGAACCTTCCAATAACACAACCATTCTCCGCAATGACATATCCACATGTTCCAATGTATCTTGCTAGAGTCCCCAATATTGGGAGAGCATTTCCGCTTACAAGTATTACTTTTATTCCTTTCTTCTCTAATATGCGGATTGCCTCAATTGCTTTGACACTAATAATATGCTTATTATCTGTAAGTGTTCCATCAACATCAGTTACTACTATTTTGATTCCCCTCAGCTTCCGCAAAATATCCGATTTCGGCTGTGCCTTCACTTGGCTTCACTCTCTCGCTAATGATTTTTGTAAGTGTATTCCAGCCTCGTGAAATCCTTGAGAAACCAAATATTAATAAGATAAATGCGAGAAATGATAAGAATTGAATAGGATACAATGCGGTTATTAGATACAATGCACCAGCCCAAGAAAGCATATTACCACCACTTCTGATGGTTCTTATTGCTTGCATTATTGGGGATGAAAAAATTATGGAAAAACCCTCCTCAGCCTCCTTGGTCGTGAGAAGACCTCTTACTCTCGTTAAGATATTCTCGGCATCTTTTTTAACTCCCTGACCCCAAAAGAAATATCCTAAACCAACGGTTGCAATATCTCCTTGCTGAAGCATGTATGACATATGACTCGTTGCATTTATTTCATCAATCATACTTATTACTTCTGCATCACTCAGCATTGGCATTTCCATCGCAAGTTTTAGCATCATGCTTCGTATTTGGAAAAAGATGTATATTGTTGCTGCCTC
>JAHKLH010000034.1 GCA_029856635.1 Candidatus Njordarchaeota archaeon | reverse complement strand
TCATTATTCATTAGCTTTCACTAGCATTTTATCAAACAGATTTAAGAGTTTTAATATTTCCTCACGCAAAACAAGCAGTTTATTCCTAGTTAAGAAATCTTTCTCTGTCTCGATAGAACTATCGACAAGTCTAAACGCACGAATTAACAATTCTTTTCCTTTCTTTACATTACCTTTTTTAGCCTCTTTAATGGCAGTTCCCATGAGTTCAATGATGTTATTAACATCCGTCAAGAAATCACCAGAAAACCCCAAGCAAATCCCTTGGAACAATACCATAGGTAAATCCATACTTTTCTACAACATCTTTGACAGTTAACTCACGACCCTCTTCATCACGCGTTTGAACAGTAACTCCAGAAGGTGTAATTAATGCAACTTGATCTGCTTTTATACCAAGAGATTCAGCTGCCTTTTTAACTGCTTTTGAGATAGGCTCATCAAGATACGTATAAACAACAGTGCTTGATCTCCAGCCTTCTCTGCGCACCTCATAAAATGTAAGTTCAATTGCAACTGGTTCTTTTTCACGCTTACTTCCTGTAGACATAACTCACCCCTTACAATAAAAATAAAGTATAGCTTAAGCTATATTAATGGTGTCTATACGTACATCAAAGTCAATCTTAAGTGATTATTCTAATCCAAATCACTATTTTGGTGAAATTAATGTATATATCAATGCATGCGTTTACTCATAATTTACTAAACTTCAGAACATCTACAAATTTCCCTAGTACAACTTCTTTCAACATTGATTGGCTACAACAATCAAAGTTTTTAAACTCTATTCTAATTTTTAATTAGGAGTACTAGATGAAATTCCCGGGGCCGTAGTCGAGCCAGGTAAGATGCCGGCTTGGGGTGCCGGTGATCGCGGGTTCAAATCCCGCCGGCCCCACCATTCTGATGAGAGGTTTCCGAACTGAATTTATGATGATCCTCCACTCTGCTGAACCTTATTCATTCCCTAATCAACCTCGCGAGATATTGATCGAGTTTAACTACTTGAGAAACCTTGCAGTACTCTATACAAGAACTGTTAGTATGATTATTCCACCTAGTTTATTCAGTACAAGTCTCGTTCTGTAATAGTCAAGGAATACTAAAAACTCGACAAGAATGTAATTTGGAATAAGTTTGATATTAAAAATAACTAGAAACTACCAAATATTATACATCCATCTTCAAATTTTTATATTTCTTCATTTTTTACATGCATGGAGTATAAAGAATACTGAGGGGAGATTAAAATGGCTTACGTCCCTACAATTGAAGGAATACCAGTTTTAATTCTTAAGGAAACCACAACAAGAGAAAGAGGAAAACGTGCACTTTCCGCAAACATAGCTGCAGTAAAGGCCATTGCAGAAATCGTCAGGACTACTCTAGGACCACGTGGAATGAATAAGTTGCTGGTCGACTCTTTAGGCGATATTGTAATTACAAACGACGGAGCCACAATATTAGATGAGTTAGACGTGGCACATCCTGCTGCAAAGTTGGTTGTACAAGCTGCAAAATCATTGGATAAAGAAGCAGGAGATGGAACAACTTCCGTGTCAATTTTAATCGCAGAGCTTCTTGATGAAGCATTCAAATTAGTTGAAAAGGGAATTCATCCATCTGTTATCGCAAGTGCTTACAAGAAGGCACTTGATGAAGCTATTCGATATATGAAAGAAAAACTAGCTAAGAAGATTGATATCAAGAAGGATCAAGAGTTTCTTAAGCGCGTTGCGATTTCTAGCTTGAACTCAAAACTCCCTGAAGAGGCAAGAGAATATTTTGCTGAATTGGCGCTTAAAGCTGCTGAGCTTGCATATGATCATGAAAGAAATTACCTTGACCCTGATCTCATATCAATAATTCAAAAGGAAGGTAAGAGTCTTCTTGATAGTCAAGTTATTGCTGGTGTTGTTCTTGATAAGAAAGTAGTTCACCCAGAAATGCCAAAGATCAAGCGTAATGCTAGAATTGCTTTAATTAATCAAAACATAGAGATAGAAAAAGCAGATGTTACTTCTAACATTACCTTGGATAGTCTAGAAGCTCTTGCTAAGCTTAAGGAGAAAGAAAAGGAGCAAATTGAGAAAATGGTCAAGAAACTAGTTAATTTAAAGGTTGATGTTGTCTTCTGCCAAAGAGGCATTAGTGATATTGCTCAAGACGTTATGGCTAAGAGTGGAATTATGGCTGCTAGAAGAGTCCGACGCGCCGATATGCTCCTATTGCAAAGAGCAACCGGAGCAAAAATTGTAAATAACATTGAAGATTTAAGTGAAGAAGATATAGGATTTGCTGGTCTAGTTGAGGAGAAGAAAGTAGGAGAAGACCACATGATCTTCGTGACTGAATGCAAGAATCCACGTGCAGCAACAATTCTACTTCGTGGTGCAACAAAGCATATAACCGATGAAGCTGAAAGAGCAATTAAGGATGCAATTGGTGTACTGAAGGACGTACTTGAGGATAAGTTAATTGTTCCCGGCGGCGGTGCAACCGAGGCAGCACTTTATATGCACCTTATGGAGTGGGCAGACAAGGCAGAAGGTCTTACTGGAAAAGAGAGAGAAGCCGTTAAGGCATTTGCTCGTGCTTTACTCATTGTTCCAAAGACATTAATTGAAAACGCTGGTGAAGACATACTTGAAGTAACTGCTGAATTACTTAAGGCAAATGCCAATGAGCCAGGAAAGTGGTGCTTTGATGCGTCTAAAATAAAAGTTGTTAAGATTGATGAGGCGAATTTCTGGGATCCCTGGAGAGTTAAGCGTGGTGTTCTTGCAACAGCAACGGAGGCTGCGATAACAATTCTAAGAATCGATGATGTGATTGCATCTAAGCCACGTGAGGAAAAAGAAAAGAAGAAGGGTAAGGAAGAGTTCGGAGAGGAAACTCCTAAGTTCTCATAGAATTTGCTTTTAATTTTTCTTCTAGTTTTTCCTCATTACATTTTTGAATTTCTCTTATCTTTTTCTTGATTTCTATCGCTTTCTATTCAATATTAATTGATACGAATCTCGCTCTCTCTGCTCATTTATATGAATGATTTTGTAATTTGAATACTTTTTTCTATAAAAGAGAATTCCGGCGGATAATGTTGGCAAAGCTAAAGTTCAAGAAATTACCTATTCACATTGGCGTGATTCCAGACGGAAACAGAAGATTTGCTTTAAAATATGGTTTTTCATTCGAGGAAGCTTATTGGAGAGGCTATCTAAAAGTGAAAGAATTTGCGGATTGGTGTCGTGAGTTTGGCGTAAAGTATCTTACGTTTTACACGTTAAGTGTTGAGAACCTCAATAGGTCACAAAATCAATTAGCTACGATATTTAAGGTGCTTGAAAAAGCGTTTGATGATTTCATTAAGGACGAGCGTGTATTTAAGGAAAAAGTCCGTGTAATGGGGTTAGGCAGAATTCACTTGCTTCCTAGACGAATAAGAGAGGTTATAAAGAAAGTTGAAGAGCTTACAAAAGATCATGATCGTTACTACATTTTCCTCTTAGTCGCATATAGTGGGCGTGCTGAAATTATAGATGCTGTGAAAAAAATAATATCTGCGGGAATTAATGCTGATGATATTGATGAAAATGTTTTTAGGTACTTCTTATATCTTCCTGAGTGGGTGCCTGATCCTGATTTGATTTTCAGAAGTTCTGGTGAAATGAGATTAAGTAATTTCATGTTGTGGTATTCTGCGTATGCAGAATTTTACTTTTGTCCAAAATTATGGCCAGAAGTAACTAGAGATGATTTAATTGCTGCTCTAAAGGATTATGAAAAAAGACGTCGTAGGTTTGGACGCTAAAGTCTTGTTCGTATTTAATCATATTCTTAATGTTACTACTTCATCTTGAAGAGAAACCGTAAAAGTTTTGCATGTGAGCTCAGATAACGTCTTTTTACTTGGATCCCAGAAGATATCTCCTATTATTACGAAGTATAATTTGGATTTCTTGCAAACTTCTTGTAGTCCTTGCTTAACTTCATCTTTATCAATGTCGTAAATTGCACTGTCTGTGATTATAAAAGAATAGCATGAGTGTGCACGGACGTCATCTAAATGCTTAAGAATTAGAGGTATTGCTCCGCGGATGTTTGTTCCACCCTCTGCGTCTAAACAAGCTATATATCTTTTTGCCTTCAAATAATCTCTTGAAGGTTTAAGACCTTGCCAAGCACCAGAACTAAATGTAATTAGTCCTATACTGAAATTCTTTTCCTTTGCAAAATCGACTAATGCGATAGCAATGTCAATTGCTTTCTCAAGAGGTTCGCCTATCATTGACGAACTCGTATCAATGATTAATTCTATATGACCTTTAAGCTCATCTTTTTTGATCTCTGCCAATGTAGAAAATTCTGGAATTACTTTGCCAAAGCATTCTGCACTTATTTCTATGTTTAATATTCTCTCATCATCATCAATATGCCATATTCTGAAACCATAGAGTTTTTGCTCTTTTTTGCTTCCACTTTCTATAATTCTAATTAATCTCTTTCTTGTAAGTCTGACAACGCTTCTGAGATCGCTCCTGAATTTTTGTTTCATTTTGAGTTTCGACGAAGGAGCAGGGAGAAATCCTCGATCTATTAATCTTGCGATTTCTAATGCTGCTTTTTGATCTATTTTCTCAATCTCTAAAACAGTGCTCGTTTCTCCAAGTTTCCATTCTCCACCATGCATTACAAATGGAAGAGCCTCTACTTCGTATTGTTCTAAGAGTAATTGATTTTTTGGAACGTACTCTTTTATCAAACCAAAGAATTTCTTTGCTTTTTCTTTAATTGATATTTCTGAGTTTAAAATGGAATTTACTCTTATTGCGAAAAAGTCTCGTTGGTTCTTAGTTATGCTTACAATGATTTTCTTTATTATAAATTGAAGTCCTTCTGATTTAAGTTGTTGATAAAGCCAATTAAGTGCCTTGACTGCATATTCTTGCCATCTTTTCCTTTTTAGCAGTTCAGTATATGACTCAAATAATGAGAAAAGAAAGGACATAACTCTAGCTAGAGTTGATTTCCATCCAACGTTAAATTCCTTTGCAGCTATTGTTCGAATTAGTAATTCATTTAAATGCGTTGCTGGCGAGATACCATGGTAAGCGAGTGATGTCAAAAGATAAAATAATTCATCATCTTTTAGTTTTTTTGATGGAAATCTTGGCAGTGTTATTCTCCCCCATTTTAAGTGAAATGATGGAATCTCAACATAAAATGTTGGATAGATAAGAAAATCGGTTGCAAAATTTATTAGAATATCATTAAATTCTCCAGAAATGGATGTAGCAGGAATGGAATATTTTGTCGTACTATTCATTCTTAATCATCTCTTTAAGCACCTTTGAAAATTTATCTCTAATTCTCTCGGCTGTACTTAAATCACTAGCGCAAATCACTAATTCATCAGCATCAATATACGCTGAAAATTCATCAGAAGAAAATTTTCCTGTACTTAGTATGCGTTCACTTAGTCCTAATTCACCCAAGTTTATTTTCTTAGCAATTCTTAATGGAATTCGTATTTTGAATTTTTCCATTGTAATTTCTAATTGTTTCAACAGATTCTCGGCATGCTCTGGCAAGAGTTGCTTAGTGATTATATTTCTGATTTCAAAAAGTTCTGAAATTTTCTTCGCTTTCTTGATTTTTTCATCAATTTTTCTTATCATTTTTTTAAATTCCTTCTTGAGATCATTTCTTAATTTCTCGGTTGCCATGCAATAGAGTTGAAAAAGAACCCTATCTTTTTTTCCACGAGAAATGCAAATTTTCCATAAATACCACGCTAATTCAACTTTAGTTTTCTCAAATAAATTTTCTTTTTTCGCAACATTGCAAAGATAAGAATCAAGTTTCATTCCTAGAAGCAACGATGAAGCAGCAAGTGCTTTAGCCCATACGCCAACCACGTTCTTATTTTTCCACTTTGACCTTACGATGCTATTTATAGCTAATTTACACCATTCCCACGGACTCATGTTTGATTCCGATATTTCTATCCTATGTGCTAAAACGTATGGAAGAACCTTAATTACATCCTCATACGTTACTTCCTTTCTGCCCTTTAACCATGCTCTAGCTCTTGCAAATAGCATAGAAAATATGATTGCACGCTCGCCTGGAGGGATTGTAATTTTTGAACAGGGTTCTCCGGCATATTCACAATCTGCACACATTGATTGCTTATTCTCATAATAGAAATTTAGTTTACTACATCTGAATGTTTCAATAAGCAAAAGAAGAAAAATACGAACTGTTTCAGGTATCTTTACTCTTTCAACATCATCCCATACTTCCTCAAGTTCTTCAATTGATATGATTTTCGGCATCGTCTTGGATATATCATAAGTACCCTCTTCAATTACGAATTCTAAGAACTTATAACTTTCTGCAAGTCGTAAATATGTTGTAGGTATCGAAACCATAAACCTTGAACGAAGTGCCAGTTCTATCTCTCCAGCGTAGGGATTTGCATCAGCAAAACATATGTAGTCTGGTGAATAAATCACAATGCCACCATATTCTACAAGCTTTTGTTCTTCTAATAAAGAAAGCAAGGCATCTTGCACCGCTTTACTGAAACGATTAATTTCATTAATAAACTTTATTCTAGCTCTAACGATCGGTCTGATGATGAGTTTTTCTTCGCCTTTTGTAAGAAGATTTTTTATGTCTGTCGAGATAAGAACTTTCTGTAGTGTTTTCTCGGGCGCACCTGTAACCACGGCAAAGATTGTATCATCATTGTTCTTTGAATAAAAAGCATTTGCAATAGTACGAACAAGTGAACTCTTTCCAGTCTCTGGTGGGCCCAATAAGAGAATTCGTGCGTTTCTAACGAGAATAGAACAAATTATTATATCTTTCAGATCCTCACTTGTACAGATCCACCGTGAAAAAAGCTCTTGTTTTAGCTTAAGTATCTTTTCTCTGTGAATATGCTTTACTTTCACAATCATACTTTCACAAATTGTATTCCAGATTTATAAATAGGTCTTTTATTAATAAGGACACTCGAATTCTTCTCCTCCTAATCAGTTGAATGAAAACTGGAATTGCTGTAATTCCAAACGCTACCGGCATTAAGAGTGTATTCTCATTTTGAGGAATCTCCTCACTAAGTCTGATGAACTCTATCGTTGAGTTCCTATAAATTACTCCATTCGCCAGCACATTGATTGCGGTCAGTTTAATTCTTATCGGATTTTCAAGCTCAAGCACATTGCTCGCGTTCGCAATCCTCTTATCCCCGCTTAAATGTATTCTTATCTCATGATTGTTTAGTCTTAGGATTAAGTCCGCCCACACCCATTCTTCATCGAGCCTGTAGTATATTGTGATAATCACCTTGAATGTTCCATTTTCCAGCGTGATTGTTCCCTCAAGCTTGTCATTTAGGTTAATTAAGCTTTTCCAAAGATTTGTTGAAATGTGAATTGGTGCTCTGCCTGTGGTGTTAGGAGCAGTAGGATTATTACTAGTAGAGCTTTCATTTCTTCCATCTCTTAATATACTCCTCTCTCGCGGCTTTTAATGCTCTCCTCATTGCTTCCGTTATCTTTCTTGTGCTTTCCTTCGCGTTTATTACTATGAAGAATATTTCGTCGCCGTTTACTGCGTCTCTTATTAACACTGTTTTCGAGTTTCCTTTGAACATGTATATTGCATCTTTGTCTCCCAGTGTATTCATTAACCTAAACAAAGTAGTTAGGTGTCTCATCGCGTCCTCTTCATCACCTACTACAGTATATGTAAATGCGTCTCCGTCTGCTAGAACTACGGTCTCTGCCAATGATTACATGGGATTGCCTCAATTTATTCCGCGATCTCATGAGATTACTTACGATCCATTCGCAAATTTGAGTTGGCCTTGAAATTGGATTGTTTCGAAGATAATTGATGCTATTTGGTTCTTGATTGCGGATGTTTTCGCTTCTGGTGATCCAATTGGTCATCTCGCTTATCAGGTTGGGCTTATGTTGCTAGCAGTCTTCTTTCTAACTTATTTGGAATAACCTTAAACCGAATTTACATTAAACATTAGCTCATATTTTTAATTTCCCACATCCCCTAAGATTATTCTCATACTTATAAAAGATTCTCAGCACCTAATAGGATCGCTCATGACGACTTTTTTGCACGTTTTCATTTGATGAATTTCTTGTTTTATCTGGTTTTAATTTGAATAGTGGATAGCTTAAATTTTTGCGTGCGATTAAAGAAATCAATAAACTCACGTTAAATTTGATGATCAAACAAACGGCGAAATCAGGAAAACTCAAAATCGCAAAAGAGTCGTCAAGAGCGCCTTCACAAATTGTATTCCAGATTTTTTTAATTCCTTTTATTAATAAGGACAAAGTTTGCAACTTTTAGGGTAAGCTTTAGATACAATTAAACATGGATCATCAAAAATGATAAGCAAGCTAAATAGTCCAAGGGACTTAATTGGGAAAACACTAAAGATCAAATGCCCTGAATGCGGAAAAGTGCATGTATACCATATCACGGAAAAAGATGTAGTTGAAATTTCCAGAAAGGGCGTAGCTACAGTTGCATTACCTTGCACGAATACCCATGTACTCATCATTACTTTTGATCAAAATGGAGTTCTTCGTGGAGCGTATGTTTATAGACTGGCAATGTCTAAAAAAGCTCCTTTCCACCTGCAACAAGAATTAGAAATTGAAATAATCAATCAAAAGGTTGATCCTCTTCCTAATGTTGATCTGATTATAATATATCCAACATTTCGCATAATTGATATTTCCTTAGCACAAACCCGTGATAAATCATTCTTGATGAAGATTTTTAAAAAAGCGTTAATGTATGTAGGAGAAGGAATTCAAAGAGATCGCGTTGGAAAGAAAATCGCTTATTTCATAAGTAATTCGAACAATATTATTTTTGTCTGCTTATCACCACTTTCCAAAGCATCAGTTGATGCACTTGAAATGTTGTCTTACGACGTAAAGAAAGTGATTAAAGCTAACGTAATAAAGGAGGTACTTGAATTTGTACGAGAACTGGAAAAATTAACTCCATACGCACAAGAAACAATCATTAGGATAATTAACGCTGACAAACTAAAAGTTTCCCTTGTTTCAGAATCTGCTCTCAAGTTTGGTAAAACAACCTTGAAAATTCTGCTAAGGAATAGGTTTTATATACTTGAAGAAATGCTTAAATACGACCTGCTTAATAGGAACTTAAGCATAGCCGAGATTGCTGCTGCTTTGAAAAAACCCATAAGAGAAATTCTTTCAATCTTACGCGAGTTAGAAAAACGGGGAATAATTAAAATTTCTTTTTGAATTAGTGGTCAAGCAATGTGACTTAAAATGGCTAAGTTATTATGGCTCTTTAAATATCCATCAAAAATTGACAAATTCAGTCAAAAAATAATAAGAGAGACTCTGGGTGGAACTAGACCTATCTCTGGGCAAAATGTGATGAAAGCACTACATGTATATGCATTAGATTTGATAATCAAGACGCTCGCTGAAATTGGTGTCTTAAAATATGTAGAAAAAATGCCAAGAACAAAGGAGGATATAGAGAATCATTGCGGAATAAGACAAGATGATGTCTTTGGTGATATATTAGAAGTACTAACATTAAATGGAGTTCTTGAAGAGGCTGGAGGACGATTTCGTCTAAAAAGAGAACTTGTGAAAAAGCCCAAGTTTCTACAAGAGTTAAAAAAGGAGCCATCAATCTCTGGAATGTTTGAAGTACTCTCAGTTCTTGGTTCAAGCTTAGCAGATATGCTTTTATCAGGAACAGCATTATTTGACTGGGAAAAAGATGCAGCCTTAGCTTGGGAGGCACTGGAAGTATCATATCCGTTTACATTAGCAAGATTATTTACCATAGAACACGCATTTAAGTATATCGCTATCAGAAGAAAGACAAAAGTTAGATTAGGAATCGTTGGAACATCATGTGGATGGGCAATTGCAAATGCATACTCCTATTTTCGCATAAGAAAGAAACCAGTAGAAATCGTCGGATTGGAGTTCTCAGAAAGAGCCTATAAACTATCTCAAGAACTAATTCATGAAAGAGATATTCCATCCTATGTTTTGCACTCGGAAATTCCCGAAAAATTATTTGAAGATGAAAAAGATTTCGACATAATAATTTGCTTCCATCACGAGTATCTGTTCACTTTTGAAGAAAGAAGAAGAATTATTAACTCGCTCAAATTTAAATTAAAAGAAGATGGAGCTCTCCTTTTATTCTCCTTTACTAGATATAAACATTTGATTCCAGCATGGGATATAATCTTCAAAACAATTAGAAATTGGAAAGGACTTCCCGACGTAGAAGAACATCGATCAATTTTAAGAACATTATTTATGCGCGTCAAAGAAAAAAGCGGAGGAAAACTTGTAAAAGCTGAGTATCCATTATGAGGTGATTGAGATGAAATCAAGAAGCTTATTTTTACTTTTCTTAGTCGTATTCACAGTATTTACTATAAGTGGTCATGCTCTAAAGTTCGCATATGTACTTGAAGAAAAAATCGTGTTCAAAACACAAACTTACGATATCCAATGTTTACATATTATCCCCAGGGACTATAACAAAAGGTTAAATGTCGCTGTATTAATGTGGCATGGCCTTCTTGCACATAAAGAAACTCTACATTCCATTGGTATTGAACTAGCTAAAGTTGGATTTGATGTCTATATTTGCGATTTACCAGGACATGGAG
>JAHKLH010000033.1 GCA_029856635.1 Candidatus Njordarchaeota archaeon | reverse complement strand
GACGTAATTATTGATGCACTTCCTGGAAAATTTGGCTATTATATAATGAAAACAGCCATTAAAGTAAAACGAGACTTAGTAGATGTTACATACATGTCTGAGAATCCGCTTGAATTAGATGAAGATGCGAAGAAAAATAAAGTTCTTATTGTACCAGATGCAGGGTTTGCTCCAGGTATTAGCAACTTATGTGTCGGGTATGCTGCGAGTAAATTAGATGAAGTAGAGAAAGTTAGAATTTTGGTTGGGGGTATTCCAGAAACAAACATCCCACCGTTGGGGTATTGTCTAACTTGGTCTGCAATTGATTTAATTGAGGAATATACGCGGTTAGTGCGAATTGTGAGAAGTGGGGAGGAAGTAAAAGTTGAGCCTTTATCTGGATTGGAGTTAATTGACTTTGAAGGAATAGGAACACTCGAAGCTTTCTATACTGATGGGTTACGTACTCTTTTATATACAATTAAAGCAAAGGATATGGAAGAAAAAACATTAAGATGGCCAGGTCATGCAGAAAAAATTAAACTACTTAGGGAGCTTGGACTTATGAGTGATGAAGTAATTGAGATTCATGGAGTTAAAATAACAGCAAAGGAGTTTCTTGCAAAGTTTTTAGAAAAGAAATTAACATGTAAAGAAATTAGAGATCTTGCGATTTTGCGCGTAATTGTCAATGGATTTAAGGATAATTCGCGAATCACTTACATGTTTAATTTGATTGCTAGGTATGATGAAAGAGAAAAAATGACTGCAATGATGAAAACAACGGGATTTACAGCATCAATTATTTCACAGTTAATCGCTAATGGAGAAATTCCAGATAAGGGCGTTGTACCTATGGAGTTAATTGGAATGAATGAGAAACTTTTCCACAAGATCATAAGTGAGTTCTCAAAAAGAGGAATTAACTTGCGTTTAGAAGTTTCTCGAATACCTCCTGGACTATCATTATAGAAGTGCTAAAAGATTCAAAACTAAATGGATAAAAGTAGCAATTGATGATTTTTGTATTTTAATGAGAATTTAAAATCTCAAATCCAAAAATATTTTTGTGATGCATGTACGCGATGATACTAAATGATGAAATTCTAATTACGATGTCAAGTAACAATGATTTAATAGAAAATGCTAGCTATGAGATTGGCTGATATGACAATATTTGGGAATCAGAGAAAGTACGAAATAAAAGATTCTAACAGAGATAGGTATTCGTAATTAATGCAATATAGACGCTTTGCTGAGATATTATACTTTTTATATTTTTATGATATAATTGCCAAAAATTTAAGAGGTGTATGAATGAATTACCAAAAAATACGTACAGACGCATTACGATTAATAGCTTATCATGTCATTAAAGAGATTTTGGAGAATGGTTCATTGCCGGATCAAGAGTTAATTATTAATATGCTTAAGAAAAACAATATTAAGGATCCAGATAAAATTTTGGAAGAATTCATAAGAGAGAAATACATTATCAGAATTTTTGATGACAGTGATAAGAAATATGTCATAACTATTGATGAAAAGCTATTTTTCTCCGAGCATATTCTATCTGTTAAGGAGAGTCTTAATTTAGATTTTTCAAATATATGGAGTATTCTAATTTTTGCCATCTTCTTAGGAAAAATAAAATATGTCAAAGCTGCACGACGCATTGCATATAATCCACTTATTCACTTTGCAAGTGTTTTGAATTCTTTTCTAGATACTGTGAGGTACAAAGAAATAAAAGAAAGTATAGTCACATTATCCAATGTTTTTAGAATAATAAAGAGAGTTCAAAGAAATTTGAATAAATCTGAAGTTGATATAACGGAACTAGCAAAATCAACACATTTAGAAATCATGAAATTTTCTGAGAAAGCGGCTCGCGCATATTTAGAGAAGTGGTGTAGTCGAATCGTGGTAATCCTTGGTAATAAAGCTGTAGCATTACACCCAGTTAACTTGGAAAGCAAGATAAGAGAATTAATTGAAAATAAATTTAATTTGACGGCACCTAGAAGAGTAATTGGCTATCTCTCGACAAAAATTTGTAGTTCTATCGAGAGATCATTATCAGCAAGACTTGGAGATAGTTTGGATCAATATCGATTGGATCTCGAAGAATTTTGTAAATTCCTTGAACGTGAAATAAGAATCGAATGGAGCGAGCTAGGTATGCTAAATGAGCTATCATCTTTAGCAGAATCCAGAAAAACATTGTACAACTTGCGTAATTCATTACAAGTCTTGCTTTATAATCTCTCAGAAATAGAAGAATTCTGCCGAAAATTGGAGAAGGAGTTAAAAGAAAGTAGGCAAGTTTCTCCAGAATATATCAAAAATCTCATCAACGATGTTGGACAAAATATAAAAAAGATAGAGGAATACTCTCGTTACATTTTATCACATCTGTTACGAGTTCTCTACATTAAAGATACTTCAAGCGGAGAATCTCTATTAAAAATGCTTGCTGAAACAATATCGCCTAAAAATCAAAGAACATGCTATTGGATTCTTTATGAAAATTCAGAGATAAGAAACATACTTCGAGAATGGGGGGAGAGAACATTAAATCACATTAATCAAGTAGTCAAAAAATTAGAGGGAATATTAAGAAGATTAGATAATTGCATAAGAAACAATAAATTAGATTATGCAACAAAGGCGAAGATAATTAATGATATAAATCAGGAGATAGAATATGGTGGAAAATTTGTTCACTTTGATGGAGAAAAATTGTTTATACCTCGAGGCTTAGTTAAACTTATAGCGGAGTTCATTGCTAAGTATGAGGGAAGACATGAGGAATATAATAAACTAAATAAAAAAATGGAGTCAATAAAGAATCTTTTCTCTCGTGTAAAACAAGAATTCAAAAAAATTGAATCCCCTATGCATGAACAAATGTTCTCCACATCCAGTCATAAATCGTATACTTCTAGAACACCGCCGGAATTAATTGATGAATTAAGATGCCTAGTTTATGACAAGCTTGCTAGAGCAATTAACCGTATTTATGCGTCTGAGAAGCTAGCTCATAAGAAAACGCCAGAGTACATTATCCCAACTAACTCGCAAATTTGTATTCCATATATTTTCCCATTGCTTTACGAATACTTATTTAAAGTAGGGAGAATGATAGGAGATTTTAATAAATTAGCTCAAGATTTCTCTAAAAAATTAACTGTGGAACTAGGGGACATTAAAAGAATTAGAAAACTCGTTGATATATTAAACAATATCATTTTTCTGTTTTTGCAGTTAAGCCTAATAATAAAAAAAATAATCCGTGACCTCACATGAGAATAAGAGAAATTTCGATTGAAATCTTAAACATCACATATGGTAAGAATATGATTCCTGATAAAAAATTTGAAGAAATACTAAAGATAAGCGATAATTATGAAATCACCGACGTTGATATATTTATCGAGCATGGCCAGCTTAGTAAGCATATGTATTATTCTTCAGTGATCCTAAAATACGAAGAACCATTGGGTAAAGTTTGTTCCGTGCCGAAATTGCTTGGAAAGTTAAATGAATTAAATCGTATTGCAAACAAAGTTAAGTTGAATAATGATGTAGCTAAGATACTTAAGATAAGTGTAATGGAGTGTAATGATAAAACAAAGAATGAAATAATCTCTTTGCTATTTCGCTGTATAATAGGCAATGGATCGCCGTCGTTTAAAGAAGAAATGAAAATAAGTGATTCTATATACCCAAGACTCAGAAAGATATCACTGTTTAATGAAAAAGTTGTGATAATCCCTGGAGAAAATACGCTAGTGTTAATTGATTTCTTTGATCAAGCAACTGAGAAAAGGGATTTCGATGAGATATACAATCATTCATTACGCATAGGTTTTCGAAGAATATTACTTCTGAGATTGTTTACTCTTCAATTACTGAGAAAAATCACAGAATTACTTCAGGAAGCTTGGAGAAGGCAAAAACTTGAAAACTTGTATGCAATATGGTATAGTCATCTTGAACAGCATGCGGAAATTGATTTTCTGAAAATCACAAAGGATCCAATATTTAGTAATGTTTTAGATGAGATAATGAGAATATTTGAAATTGAGAAAATTAGTAACATGGTTACAGATAAACTCAAGTGGTTGATAAATATAATTGAAAGACTTGAGGAATATAGGAAATACCTCAGAGATATAATGATAACAATAGTGTTTGCAATTATTGCAAGTCTAACTATTGACAATCTCTTCTGGAGATATTTAGAAATATATAGAACAAACATTTGGATTCAAATAGTTCTACTTTCATTCATATTCTGCCTTATTATTTTAAGCGCAGAACTTACAAGCAGACTATACACCAAACGAAAAAGATACAAGATTTTTCGAGAGGAATTTTTGCATACTTAATGAAACTACATCTACGGTCTTCATTGATCCAATTATTTATGATACGAGTTTCTTAATTTTCCTGAAAATTTACGTTGCTAAAAATTTGCTGAAAAGCATTATATGACAATAGATTTTATGTGATTTAGGATTTTCTCTAAATTCTCTTTTATCTTCCTCGATTTGTCAATAGATAAAGGAAGAACTAATGTGCCGGTGAATATTGGGAATATTCGTTCGGTTTCCACGAAATACGCTACTGCATGTCCTTTTATGTATTCAAGTTTTTCATTAGGTATAATAAATTCTCCTTCTCTTCTAGCAACTTTTATTCCATCAATTTTCTTGAATTCCCATCTCCAAACGACCCTTGGCAACTTAATTCTTTTTTCTGGAGATTTAATGATATTCCTGAATCTCAAAAACCATATTCCGTAGCATCTTCGAGGAGTAATCATGTATATTTCGTCCTTTTTAGCCAAGACGAATTTTCTTGTAAGTATTAGATACTCTGGTTCAATTACTTTTAATATTTCGTAGCTTCTAATTAGATTCTTCGCAGTATCACCGACTAGAATTAAATAAATCGCACCTATCATCATGATAACTGCAAAAATTGCAAAAAGTGCCGTAGTAAATTCTGTTGGTTCGGTACAAGCAGCAATCAAAAGCATTAACAAGGCTCCAATAATAATCATTGACATGCCTATAGCAAATCCTCTTAGTTTTTCTTTTTTTAATTCGTCAACGGAAATTTCTTTAAGCATATTTCTCACTTTTAAGAAGGTTTTTAATTTATTTTCTGTAAGAATAATAAAAACCTTTATTTTTATTTTATGTACATAATCACAATATCAGAAAAACTGCAACATGATGCAAAGTCGTAAATATATAGCAAACAAATTTAACTACGGGTTTATTCATCAAACCATACTTTAGGCAATATTCTGAAGAGAAAAGGAATTGTGAAAATATGCTAGAAAAAAATCACAGGAAAAGTAGCAGAAGCAATATACAAGATAACAAAAATTCCAAGAGAACACACGGTTGTGGATTTTTGATTCATGTGTGATGTGATGCCATAAAATGCATGTTTGATAGGTGAGCCCCAAATCTACAATGTATCTTTACTGAATAATCATAAAATCATGAAATGTCTTTACTTAAATCTTCCTTAATGATCTAAATCTCCTAAATTCTTCCTCGAAGATATATGGACAGATTCCTCTTTCCTTCAACTTGTCTCTCAGAATACTAAATACATTCTCTGCTTTATTAACAAGCTCATCTAAGGATGCCTTGTTAAAGAGATGCATTGCAGTTAATGTATTGCACGCCATAATCCAGATTCCAGTTGATACATTATCTTCTCTAAATTTTTTAGATGAGAACAATTTAATAATATCCTCTCGTGAAATCAAGGGATAAAGAGAAAGCCATGCATCAGTTAACTTATTTCTGATGTTTTCTCTATTCCAAATAGATGCCAAGGCTTCGATTATCAGTAATCCGTCTAAAATGTGTGAGCGTCCTGCTTTTTTCGCAACTAGAGGCAATACGATTGGAGTAACTAAATTAAGAGAGTCAAAGAATGTGTCGTATTTTTTATTTAAAGCGAGCGTAATCATGTAGATGCTTATTGGGATTCTTATCGCCGATGTTGTTGAAATCCAATTACCAATCATTGACCTATCTAATGTTTTCCATTTTGATAACAAGTATTCCGCGTACTTCTTAATTAAATTTATTGGTGGATGGAAGCTATCTAAAATCATGGAAAACATTAATAATGCATGGACATAGATCATTGCATGAATTTTCCTTTCTTCCTTTGTTTTTGGAGTATAGTCAAGTAATATAAGAAAATTAGAGAAAATTTCTCTCAATCGCTTTGAATATTCCTCGCTAGATTTTCTTAGCTCTGCATATTCTTTGTAAATCAGCCGATACTTTTCAATGAATCTCTTTTCATAGTCAGTAATGAATTTCTCAATAACAGCTGGAATTTTTTGTTCAATTCCTGGGGGAAGAGAAAACAAGGCTGCTTCAAGCTCTTCTAAGGTACTCATATTACGCACTCTCTTGGATATTTCCTCTCTTACTGTTACAAACTGCTTTACATCCGGACGGAAATCAAGTTCTCCAAAATAACAATGATATGTGAACTCCAAGTATTTCTGGTAGCACTCTTCCATGTCCTTTATCAGATTAATGACTTCCTTGGGATTAAATCCCCTTACCCATCCAAGTAATAAATATGTTCTTGTAATTGCAATTTTATCTCCACTTTTGCATGCATACTTAAAAGCGTTGATTATTTCTCTTTTAGCTAAACTTTCAACAGCCTTAGTTAAATTTCTAATTGATATTTTCTTCTTTTTAATTGCTTTATCAATACGAGAAATCCATTTTCTCTGTTCGCTTTCCTTTTCATTTATGAGTTTCTTTGGAATATCCGAAAAAGGCAATGGAACGTACTTTATGAGTTCATATAATTCATCAAGCAATGTATAAGGAGGAACATCGCGTAAAATTTCAACTAGAGTTTTCCTAACTGGTTTAGACACCTTCTCAGTAATAAGACCTATCTTCCATACTCCTGTATCCCTTAGCTCGTTTAAGACTTGTTCTATAGATATTGCCGCACGCTCAAGAAGATATTCATCTTTCACGGTTGATATTAATGCTACGAGCGCATCACCATTGCAAATATCCTTCATTAAAATCTTGAGGTCACCCATCGTTGTAAGCATTATAGGTCTTCTAAAAACTTCCTTAGAAAACATTCTAAGTGCTACAAGAAGATTAGAAAGTAACGACATTTCAACATCTTTCATTTTCGGTTCACATGCAATTAAGACCCCAGACGAATCAACAACAGCAAGATGCAACATTGTAAATACCTATAAACAAAAAATTTAATTACCAAAGATTTAATATCTTCACTAATCGCTCATGACGACTTTTTTGCACATTTTCATCCGAGGAATTTCTTGTTTTGTCTGGTTTAAATTTGAAGAATGGATAGCTTGAATTTCTGCGTGCAACTTAAGAAATCAATAAACTCGCGTTAAATTTGATTATTAAATAAACGATTAAATCAGAAAAACTCAAATCACCGCTTGATATCATATGAAAAAAGTAGATTAGATAATCTAATAAATGGTTATGAACAAGATATTAATATGCCAAAATTTTTATTCTAGTCTTTAAACTAGTGAATCATAATTGCAGAGAATGAGTAGTTATATTAGTGGCACAAATAACCGCTTTAATAATGAAACCACATAAATATTCAAGAGAGTATTGAACAAAAATATTATTAATTTACTGCATATTAGTAAATAGTTTGATATGCGGTAATTCAAATGACCATGGGAGTTTGGGTATGCATTAACTGCGGATATCAAGTAATGGTACCAATATATGCACCGCCTTTGAAATGCCCGAAGTGTGGTGCAGAATACGAAATCGTGAAGATTCTTCATGGTGCTCATATTGCTCATGACATCCCGGTGACAAGATTAAAGGGTAGCGAAAAATTAAATGTCGTACTTCCAATAGCTTTTGCTGTTGGACATAATGAATCTGCGGTAAGGGAATACTTTGAAATTGTAAAAAATGTTCAAGAAATCATGAAAACGTTGAAGAGAACTCAAAAGTAGCAAGTATCCTGGTTTAAAATCGTAAAAATTCTAAAGAGTTATCTGACAATTTTGTGAAGGATTAACATCATAATTACTACTAAAAATTCTAAATAATTGTGTCAGGGATATTATTCTCGGTAGTTTTAAAAGTAGTTTAATATTCCAAAGGAGCCCATTGTGGAAATAACTTATGTTCTATCCCCAGTTGATCAAGTATTTTACCAACAATGTAGCTAACGATGTCATCTAATGATTTAGGTTTATGCCAGAATGCTGGACATGCGGGCAAGATAATTACACCGATTTTCGCCAATTTTGCCATTGCTTCTAAATGTATCGCATCTAATGGTGTCTCTCGAGGAACAAGTATTATTTTTCTTCCTTCTTTAAGCGCAACTGTTGCAGTTCTTGTTATAAGATTATCAGCAATTCCATAAGCAATTTTAGATAGTGTAGTGAGCGAACATGGACAGATTATTAACGCATCAAACTTAAATGAACCAGACGCGGGGGGTGCAAATAAATCATTATTTCTCCAAATAGACTTAACAAATTTTGATAGCTTATCCACAGTATATCCCGTTTCCATTTCAAGGATTTTTTCGCCAATTTCAGACACTATCAGGAACACCTCATGATTTCTTTCCAATACCTTGATTAATTTAACAGCATATATTGCTCCCGACGCTCCAGTTATTCCAATAATTATCCTCATGTTTGACAACATAGATAATCAATAAAAATTATAATAGTATCAGTTAACAAAGAGCATTACTTGGATTTAGCAATCAATGAAAAAAAGAAACTAAAGCATTTGTTAATGATAGTGTTGAAAGAAATCTAATTATTGTTATCTTTAATTCAATTTTTATCAGAATAGGACACGAAAATTATAATGACTGTGGTTTTAGAATAACACGATCTTTCAGTATGTTTTAACAATGAAAAGCGAATTATGTTCTTCGATTTTTATTGCTTCTTTCTGGATTACGTTTGCTGAGTATCTAGCGTATCCCGCAATGAAGTCAGCAATTTGAATTCCTAAATCTTCAATTTTTTGTGGAAATTTCACTTTTGCGTGAATTCCGTATAACTTTATGCAAGCGTTTATGAAATTAAGTTCTCGTTTTTGACTAGATTTTTGTCAATTATATACAGTGATGATTTGTATAGCCTATTTATCAAAAGAATTGTTGCTATGAGTCTAATTACCCCCCTTTTTGGATAGAATAACACACTTGTCTTCATAATTTTTGCTATGTTCTTTAATAATGCTTTGTTGTGTGATGAAAGTTTTTCTAAGAATGCTTTGTCGTCGTATGAGATATAAAATACGTTCCCTTTAGCTAATATTCCAAGAAGAAATCCAAATGATTCGAGTTTCTTTGGTATAAATTTTAGAATTTCCACCAAATCAATTTTATTTTTTACGATTTTGCTTTTAAATAGTTCATTCACAATGCTAGAAAATTTTAATTCTGTTAATCTTACATCCAATCCATATTTTCTAAAAACCTCATAATAACAATCTCTTAGAGTTCTCCATGCATTCAAATAATTTCCTCTGCACACAAAAACACCGAGTGATATCTCCTTATTCCTTATAGATTCATCTATGAAAGTTATCATAAGGTACACTAAAAATCAAATATTTTAAGCAATATACGTCTATATTTTTACTGGGTGGATGCGGGCCGATGTGGAGTAATTCCAGCGGCTCGCAGATGAAGCCCAATAATAATCCTAATGGTTTGCTAGAAAATTCATTGATTAATAATTATTAAGTATATTGTTTATCACAAAGATATATAAGCAGAATTTTGTTGGAACTTACGAAGTATGCTTTTAAGAAAAATATTAAGATGTTTGTATTCACTACTAGAATACTAAGCTTAAATAATGTGTGCGAATATTAACGGGTGTGGTAAATTATGCATGAATATGAAAATCTACGATTCTCGTAAAATGCGTCTTTGAGTATTCTATTATGTTGTTAATTTGAGTTAAAAATGAGTTAAATTGGGTAAGTGCATGAGTAATAAATTCCTTATAAACCGAGAAGTGATTTAAGAAATCCTGCTATCAGTACGAGTCCCAAGAGTATTACGAAAATAATTGCAATTGCAATTATGACAAAAACAATGAATTTTCCCCATTTTGAAAGTTCTTCTTTAATACTGTTGAGTTTAATTTGCTTATTCATGGCATCACCCCTAAATTAATATTTAGGGTATATTTCACTTCTTGGTCCAATTTTTTCAATGGGTGCAATGTAATAGGATTTTAATATTGCCATCTGTGCTAGGAATAATGCGACGCACTTTGGAAAATTTTTATCGATTTTCTCTAGTATAACGTACTTCTTTAGTATTCCTTCCAAGACATTGTAAATAGTTTTTGTTAGAAGTCCAATAACTCCGAATTTTAATCTTGCATTACCATTAATATCATACACAACTTTTCCAGCTAGAGGAACTGTTGGAGAGAAATATATTGGATTCTCGTCTTGATATACTACGAAAACTGCTTTGAAATTTTGTTCCCCTACCGAAAACACCGGAGCTTCGTCTTCAGGGAAGAATCTAATGCTAAATTCCTTCCCATCTCTACACTTAATAATTGACTTTACATTGTATTTTGCATGGAGATCCGGAAATGGATGACCCAATGTGCCCTCACAAAATATTCCTTTAGAATCCAAAACCTCAAACTTCTGATTAACATTTAATCGCTGAGGTTCATTTTCACCCTTTAACCATACTGTTGGGTAATGCAATATTATTCCGACACACTTCCTATCCTTAAATACTCCTAGAACTCTAGAAAATCCAGATGGTCTAAATCTTCCAAAGAATTTTGTCTTTAACTCCTTTACTTTAATCCCATTGAAATCAATTTCATCAAGATCTCCCTCAACTTTTATTTTAGATACTACTGAATTTCGCCAGGAACTGATCTTTGATAACATCTTATTCTTCCATCTTATAAGCTTCTCATCTATCATAGCATTCACGCAAAGAATATCTAGGTGATATGTTGTCAAAATAATAATATTATTTTTTTTAAGGTAGCATTTATTAATTTTCAAAACATTCAAAATAGTATATTTATTG
>JAHKLH010000032.1 GCA_029856635.1 Candidatus Njordarchaeota archaeon | reverse complement strand
TTGCTCTTTTTGAGATATTTCCCTGAAAAATTCAAAAGACCAAAAATGAAAGAAATGAAAACGAATAAGATCATAATACTGCCTCATCATGAATCATCAGCATGGTTTACCCTAACAAAAATCTTGCTTATTTGTGCTACGCCAATCGCTGGATTGATTTTAGTTTTTGTGTGTAGTTCGTCTCTTTATTTCCCAGATTTATTCCCTCAAGACGCATTTGGCTTAATTTCACCGATGGGAGTTATTTTATTCATGTATGTTGGAACAGGAATTTATAACATTTTGATTTATGATTGGATTAGAGAAAGCTTTGAGCATCAGAAGAAAATCTCGCTTCTTGCAATTATAATTTCTCTAATGACGTACTTGGTATTTACACTTAGCATAATATTCTCAGTTGATGTTCCAATTTTGATTAAAACAAACGCAGAAAGAGAACATGCTTTGATGGCTATGTCTGAGAAATTAAGAATTATAGGATTAACACTTGCTTCTTATCTGGTTATAGTATTAGCAGACTTATTTGCAATGCTAAGCGTTTCTGTTGCATTTGTTGGATTTACCGATTCGCTCTCTAATCGATTTAAAATCAGATTTAGAATAAATGAGAACATATTCTGGGTAATCACCTTAGCAATTTCTACAATCTTAGTGAGTTTATCCGAAGTGTTCCACATAGTAAATGCAGCAACAGACGCCCTCGGTTTTGCTGGCGCAGCCGGAGGAGGTTTATTCATCTTAATTTTACCATGGCTACTCCGAACCAATGGCTATAAAAGAAAACTATTTGTGGCATTTTCGATGTTTTTGATGTGCCTCTCATTCAATCTAATAGCAACAATGTCCTCAGCCACACTCGCCGGAAGGATATCTGGATTAATATCATCAGTAATTTTGATAATCAGTAGTGGATTTTTGTTCAAGAAAGCTCTTAAATAATTCTTTCTCTATTATGATTGTATCTAAACAGTATTTCATCATTTTAAGTATTTGTAAAAAATCAAAAATTTGTAAAATTTCTCATTTTTGTTCGGTATTTTTATGATAATGGAGATAGAGATGATATTAAGGGAAAGACCGGTTCTTCAAGTCGCATTGGACTTAATTGAATTAGATCGTGCATTAAAAATAGCAGAAGAAGTTGTAAAAGAAGATCCTAACTGTTGGCTTGAGGTAGGTACTCCTCTTATTAAAGCTGAAGGAATGAATGCTGTTAGAATTTTTCGTAAGAAGTTTCCACGCCAAGTAATAGTCGCAGATTTAAAAACCATGGACACTGGACGTCTTGAGGCCGAAATGGCCTTTAAAGCGGGAGCAAACATTGTAGTAATTCTTGGAGTCGCTGATAATTCTACGATTAAAGAGGCAATTGAAGCAGCAAGAAACTTTGGAGGATATGTAATGGTAGATATCATGAATTGTGAGAATCCCGTTCAGCGATCAGTCGAACTTGAAAAACTAGGTGTAGACATAATTTGTGTACACATTGGTATAGATCAACAGATGAAGGGAATGAATCCTCTAGATGTATTAAAAGCAGTAAGAGAAAAAGTTTCATGCCCATTAGCAATAGCGGGGGGAATCACATCGGAAACAGCAGGACTCGCCGTGAAATACGGAGCTGATGTTATAATTGTTGGAGGATTTATTACTAAGTCTCTCAATCCAGGAAGGGCTGCAAAATTAATAAAGGAAGCAATGCTTAAAGAGGAAGTAATAAAAGCAGAAAGAGGAGTTAAAGCAAAAACTCTTGAAGAAGCAATTGAAATTTTCAAGAAAGTATCCGTTCCAAACATTAGCGATGCGATGCATCGTGCTCCAATAATATTAGGTTTCAAGCCGGTGGTTAACAAGAAAATTATTGGCCGCGCAGTAACTGTTAGAACGTATCCCGGAGATTGGGCAAAACCTGTAGAAGCAATAGATGTATGTAAACCAGGAGATGTATTAGTAATTGATGCTGGTAATAAACCTATTGCCGTGTGGGGAGAACTTGCTTCATTAAGTGCCAAGATTAAAGGTTTGGCTGGAGTTATTGTGTATGGTGGTGTCAGAGATTTAGATGGAATAAGAAAAATAGATTTTCCGGTGTATGCAACTCATTTTGTTGCCAGAGCAGGTGAGCCTAAGGGATTCGGCGAGATAAATGTGCCAATTGAGATTGAAGGAATAAAAATTCGTCCAGGCGATATAATTGTTGCTTCCGAAGAAGGCATAATCGTCATTCCGAAAGAGAAGGCATTAGAAATAGCGAATCGTGCTTTGGATGTTAAAGAAAAGGAAGAAAGAATCTGGTCAGAAATAGAGAAAGGATCTACTTTAGCGGAATTATTAGATTTGTATAAGTGGGAGAAAGTATTTGGATAGTGCATCTTTAAGAAACCTTGAATTTTTGTTCCTTTTCTCCTTAGACAAATCTTTTTCTTTTTAATACCTACTCTTTTTTGAATAAAAGGAATGGTGCACTCAATGTATATTTTCCCTATTAAGCAAAAATGGCGTGCATACGTTACTGAAGGCATAATAATTGCTTGTGTTATAATGTACATGATGGAATTACTTTTCCCACCAATACTTGATTTACTAGCGCTTGTTCCACAAGAAATTTTATCTGGAAAGAGGTTATGGACTTTAATAACGCATATGTTTCTTCATTCTCCCTACGATCCTCTTCACATATTTTTTAATATGTGGTTTTTATGGATTTTTGGTCAAGATATTGAGAAAAAACTAGGTCATGTAAGATTTCTAATGTTTTACTTATCATCTGGAATATTTGCTGCTTTGTTTCATGCATGGTTTGTAATTACCTTCCTCCCAGCATTTTCAGATATACCCGCAGTTGGAGCTTCCGGTGCTCTTTTTGGATTGTTGGCGGCATTTGGACTTCTTTATCCACGAAGAAAAGTATTTGCTTTCTTTTTCCCACTTGTTATTGCTATGGATGCATGGAAATTCGCTTTAGTGTTCGTTGGAATTCAAGTAATTTATATGATACTCGAAATTCTAACACAAACACCTTATGGTGTTGCTTTTGCAGCACATGTTGGAGGATTCATATTTGGAGTGATTTTAACTTACCTATTTAGATTACCAGAAAGAATATATGCACATCCTTATCAGCCTCCATATGAATTTAGAATTACTGTATATCAATATGGAGCAGATTATGCAGAAACACCTTATGAAGAGGAGGAAGAAGATTACTTTTGGTAGGGAGCATCCATGAAATATGCATAGATAAAAAAGCGTGCAAGAAAATTAATTACACAGGGTATGTTGATTTGGATTCCAACAATGAGAATAAGATATTCTGTGGAAATACGCAATATGATAAGTTATTTGATGCTTACTTGTATAAAAAACTGGATTTAGATTATTCTTAGTAGTATTAATACGCGATTCTTCTGATTCTACTTTCGAAGAGGTAGAAAATCTAAGAAAATATACCTTAGAACCAATTATAACCGATCCAAATGAAATTATGAATGATTTGATAGATTTTAAAGAAAGTTTAACTAAGAAGAAAAAAAGAAATAAATGAAAAATCAGATTAACACCATTTGCACAAGCAACTACATTATTTATACCAGTAGTTGACGAAATCTATTTCAAACCCATTGATGATTTATGGATAATTGAAAATGCCTTGTCCATACTGGACACACTTCAAATTCCCTCTGATAAAAAGATCAATATTTCGTACGAACTTATTTTTATGCCAATCGTAATTGATTTGGACAAGAAAAAGGCATATGAGCTTGCGTTAAGTACAAAAGAAAACAAAAGTATTACATTTTTACTAAATAAATATAAGGTTGTTCGAAAATTCTTCAAGCAGTTAATAGAATCATTAGAATATTTATAGGATTCCAACTGTACTTGCGATATCAACAGCCGAGTACTCTTTCGCTATTTTTACGTAAGCTTTCTTTTCACCACGTGATGTGATAAGCGTACGCACATCTTTGACTCTAACATCAAATAATGCTTCAACTGCGCGTTTTATCATTGGCTTATTCGCTTTTCTATCCACAATCAAAGTTAATGTGTTTTGACTATGTAACAACTCAATTGCTTTATCTGTTACAAGTATATACTTGATTATTTTGAATGGATTTATATCTGGCGTTTCACGTTTTGGTACGATTGCACCAGGTCTTATTGGAAAACGTTTACGTGCCATATCATCTCACCTCTAACTTCCAATAGCTTTTGCCACTTCTTCTGGAACTCCTCTTCCCTTATTCCATAAGTGATTAAATTGTCGTTTTATTCGCTCCTTAAGTAGTTTTAATGCTGATTCAGTAAATACGGCTAACCTTCCGGGATGACCCCCCGGCGCGAAATGCTCTACACTAAGCTTATCCACGGGCACGACGTCAACACCTTCGAGATTTCTTGCTGCTAAAATTATTTCCTCATTTTTACCACTAACTACAATCAAGGGACCCTTCTTTCTCTTGTATTTTCTACCTCTCATTTTACCCTTTCCAGATCTAACTCTCTTTTTATCTTGTGCGAGATCTACATCTTTCCATACTCCTAGCTTCTTCAAAACATTTCGAACATCTTTTGTCTTTGATAATTTCTCGAAATCATCAACTACTACGATTGGAACCTCCCTGATTCTACTACACTCATGCCCTCTCATTTGAACTAATACTGGATCAGCCGTCGCAGCAATTGCAGATATGAGCGCCACAAATTTCTCTTTCTTATTAATCTCCTCAACAATCACCTTTTTTGATGTTGGTGCACGAACGCGCAAACCACCAACTGCTTGAGCGACTTTCTTGGCGGGACCCAAACCGTCAAAAATCCTTGCAACTCTTGCGCGATCATAACCTTTTCCAAGATTATAAACAGTATAGTCCCTACCCGCAACTAGACTCTTTCCCTTAGGTTGTAATCTCTTTGTTCTTATTGCAAGTACTGCTCGCATTATAAGATCTGGCCTAATTTCGCTTTCAAAAAATTCGGGTAATTCAATCTCTTTTATCCTCTTTCCTTCGAGATTATACACACCTACTTTCATAACCATATTTTATCACCTTTTATGCTGGCAACTCAATAAGGGTGGGCTCTAATCTTTCATCGGAATACCAAATTTGTGTTAATTGTGTTTCAACCAGTCTCTTTGGTCTTATTGGATGACGTAATATCACCATTCTTTTTGGTGGACCCATGACGGAGCCTCGAATTATTACTGCCGTATTTCGAATTATACCATAGTGCTTCCAGCCGCCTTTTGGACTTAGAGTAATTACGAATCTCTTAGGAAGCTTTGTCTCATCTGTATTAAGATACTCCTTTGCTAGTTTCTTCATACGTTCTTTGAATTCCTTTAATTCATCCTCAGTAAACGCCTCATCCTCCATTTTGTCGGAAACTAATGGAATAATTTGAATTATCTCCTTATTGTATTCCGTCCTCCTAAAGAAACCATATTGTCCATAACGAGGAACAGTATATCTAACACCACCAGGAGTCCACGGACCTAGCGATCCAACTTTTCTCCGTTCCTTCTTTGTCTTTGGTGGAAGTATCTGAACACCATGTCTCTTGACAACTCCAGTAAATCCGTATCCTTTCGTCACACCAATAATATCGCAGAATTGCTTTGGCTTAAATACTTCTGTAATTTCTACACTCTTCCCTAATTTGCCTATTGCATATTCTAAGGCCTTATCAACGGGCCCTCCAACTTCAATCTCAAATAATTCTGGTTTCTTCTTGCCGATTCCTGTTAAAGCAGGTCTTGTTCTAACGATTAATCTAATTTTATCAACGATCCCATCAGCAACGAGCTCTCTAAGTTTGTTAATTTTTTCCTCTACTTTTTTCTTATCAATTTTTTTAGGTAACGGAAATTTTCTACCGAGATACTTTCTTTCGAAATCAAAGATATATGGAGTCCAAACCTCCGTGACCGATCTATATCCAAGGGGAGTAGATGCATATGCTCTTATAGCCATCACCCTAATTGGTGGTGCTTCAAGTACAGTTGCACCTACTGCACGCTCTATTCCAAAGAGTAGGGAATGTTTATCTAGAACTTTCTCATATATTGTACACATACCGACTTTATATGCTGGAAAACCAAGGAGCATAACTTTGTCCGTTTTTGGCCAAGTGAATACTCTGGGATATATTCGCCTTGATCTTACTCGTTTGAAAGCTACCGAGCTTTTTCTTGGAGCATGATATTTGACCATTTATTTCCCCCAATACCCACTTGTATCAAAATTTGCATAAAGTAAAAACTCTATTAAATATTTACATGAGCCTTTACATAGTATTAAAGTATTAATTCGTCAAACAGCTGTCGATTGTGTTTTCTTATTCAAAAACAAATAATAACCATTAATTTTAGAAATTAATAAAAACAGATTATTCCAGACAAGGAGTACAAGTGGCATATGATTACGTCGGTGTTTTTAATGTATCTTTCGATAATAATACCAACAAAAGATAGACCAAAGGATATTCGTCGCTTACTAACAGCACTTAGTAGGCAGACTTTTAGAGATTTTGAAATAATAGTTATTGATGAAAGCAGAAATAGCATGACTAAAAACATTTGCAAAGAATACGAGAAAGACTTAAATATAAAATACTTTCATGTAAAGCTTGGAAGTCTAACACGTGCAAGGAATTTCGGACTTAAACATGCAAAAGGTCGTATAATTATTTTCATGGATGATGATATCATAATTCCAAAAGATTTTTTAGAAAAAGTGCATAATATTTTTGAGACAAATTTGAATATTATTGGTATTCAAGGACTAATAATTAGCAAAAGATTATTTTATTCACAGATTAAAAATGCCATTAGAAAAGCACTTTTACTCCCATACTTAGGAGCGAAAACACAATATGTACGTAGATCAGGTGTAACAGCGAGACCTTTTATACATATGATTAAGGCACCAATTAAAGTTCAAATTTTTTATGGTTGTTGTTTTGCATTTAGAAAAGAAATTTTTAATAAGGTAAAATTCGATGAAAATGTTATACTTTGGAGCTTTATGGAAGACATTGATTTCTCTTATACATGTTATAAATTGAATCCCGGTAAGCTTCTTCTTGATCCTTCTCTAAAAATATATCATTTTATTAGCCCAGAAGCGCGTTTAAATGATAGAAGAAAATATTATATGTCTCGTGTGTATTGGGCTTACTTTTTCTTTAAACATCATAGAAATTCATTATTGAGCATTTTAGCCTTCATTTATGCTTTTTTTATAGGCAACTTTATATTGAGAATCATTGGATTTATCACAAATTCAAACAAAAAAATAGAGAGCCAACTTTTTCTTACACTCTTAAAAGCACAGATAGATGTACTACGTTACTTAGGTCATATTCTTAGAGGCAACTTAGGCAGAATCAATGATAAAATTATACGAATGAAGTAAGCATTTATTAAAAGCATTTTTTTGACAATTAAAAAGTTTGAAATCATTAATGTTTGGTTCTATTAATCATATACCAAAAAATTGATTCTAAATTTAAACTACTTATTGCAAATGCATGAATAATTAATAACAAAATTCACAAGACGTACGATTTTCTGTGCATTGAAAGAAAAATTTGATTATACCTTTTATATTGTTTTTGTGTAGTGATTAATGTGACTACGAATAATAGCGAAATGATACTTATTAACTCCAAGCCACTTTCTAAGCTAACTCTGGAATCATCATCCATAGGGGTATCTCTAATACTCACCTCTAAAGTACTTTCAACATTGGTTGCTTACGTGCTTCTTACGCGTTTTTTACCTCAAAATCAAGTTGGGCTCTTTCTAGCAATAGCTTCATTTATCTTGCTTGCTTATAATATTTCTTATCTTGGTATAGATGGTACTTACGTTCGATTTGCAACCATGTATCTTCTTCAAAAGAATTACGAAAAGCTTCGATTAGTTACTATATTCTACTGGAAGTATGTAATATTCGTTTCGATTCCAGTAGCAATATTAATCTTTTTAGTTTTAGAATCAATGTGTGGACTAGTAATCCCTCTGGAGATTACATTTTTAGTTATTACTTTTTTGATAATTCGAATCATAACAAAATCCTTCGCTTCCTTACCTCGTGTGTTTATGAAACTGCATATTTATCAAATAATTATTCAATTTCCTTTGATATTTTCAGCGATTGGAATTATTATTGGAGCTCTTTTTAGAAATATAGAAATAATATTTTTAATTTGGATTATACTTAACACATTTCTAGCAATTTATGCAGGATTAATATTTAATCGCTTTTTTAAACTCATCCACAAAGTGTCTCCAAATAAATTGCAAAATCCTGTTTCGCATACAATGGAAGAGTTTACTAAAATGCTGATTCCATTGGCTTGTATAGCAATACTTTCTCCGTTAAATGGAATGATAGATAAATTCTTTATCACAATATTAGTACCAGCTGAAACCATAGCAATTTATATAGCAACATTTAAGCTCGCATCTATTTTTAGTGAGGTTACAAGACCATTTTCTCAAACACTTTTAAGTTCGCTAACTTATTCTCATACATATAGTGAAAAAACATTTAAACACGGATTAGGATTTATTTTGCGAACGACACTGAATATTTCTTTTCTAGTATTAATTGTTATAATACCATTATCTCCCATAATCGTTGGGATTTTGTATGGAGCAAGTTATTTAAGCGGATACATTTTATTGCCAATTTTTATGGCATGTGGAACTATTATGGCTATACATTCATTATTTTGGACTATTAGCATAGTAATACGTAAAGCAAGCAAATATCTATATCTAGTATTGTTTACTACCATTATCAGACTCATAACTTATTCCAGTTTAATTTGGTTAAAGACCTCTATTACCTTATGGATTCCATTAGTATTAGCTTCATTAGTTCTGATTTCGCATGTACTCTTACTTCTACTAATTTTTATCTTTTTCAAAGAAATTACCGCAGATTATGCTTCAGACTGTTTAAGGATACTATTATTATCAATTCCATTTCTATTAGAAAGCATTATGTTGCTAAATTTACAATTAGAATTACTAATAACCGTAATAACCATTCTTATATCTTGCATCATTTATATAATATTACTTCTGAAAATTGATTTAATAAAAACAATTGACCTAGTAATATTAAAACGAGCATTACCTCAGAAACTTCATTTTCTAGTGAATGCCCTTCAATCTCTTAAAAAATTCATTACAAAATAGCATCATTTAATAATCTTCATTTTGCTTACATCACAAAATGATGTATTAAATTTATGAACACAATCTTTGATACATAGGGGCTGAATGAAATGCCAAAAGCATTCATAATAGGATTAGATGCTTTGGAATATAACATTGTAACTGCTTTTCATTTTAAAACTCTTCTTCAAAAAGACTTCGGAAAAATTGATTTAACACCATATAAAATGAAATTAATAACTCCTTGGCTTTGGTCTATTATCATTTCTGGAAAAATTGATACTGGGATTACTCACTTTGTTACATACGAAAGTAGAATGTTACGCTTTATTGAGAAAATTCTTACGCACCCTATTCTTTACAAGAAAATTGAGAAAATAGTAGAGAGTCTCAGAAGAAAAAGAGAAGATCGCAGTGGTACTGCTTTTTTCTTTTATAAAAAAGGAATAAAAGTACGACCAATGGGTAAAGAGGATTTGAAAGTTAAAACGATATTTGATATAATTCCAAATTCTCATGCCATATGCATTCCAGGATATAATTTATGGAGAGAACAATTCATTATTGACTTATTATTACCCTTAACTAAGTGCATTGGTAATCACAAGTTAACATTAAAAAGACTCAGATTACAATGGCTTCTTGAGAAGAAAAAGAAGAAAATCTTAGAACAACTTTTACATCGTGGTGATTGGGATTTAGTTATGGTTCATTTTTACATAACTGATGTTGTTGGGCATTTGTATTGGAATAAACCACTAATGCTTTTAGAAACATATAAAATTATGTCTCATTGGATTAGAAAGTGGAAAACAATATTGAATACTTACACAGAACCAGTATGGATTCTCGTACTTTCCGACCATGGAATGCGGAGAGGACTGCATACAGATCATGCTTTTTGGAGTTCCAATTTTAAGTTAAAGAAACGTCCGAGACAATTAACTGATTTCTTCAGATTAGTAATAACTTATTTCCAAAATCCATCCGAAGTTGTTAAAATCGAAATTACTCATTAATCTTAGATTATAATTTCTTGATAATATTCCTCAGTACCCTTAGAACCAAATTGAATTTCTTGATGTACTTTTTCTTCATTTCTATCATTTGATACTTAAGCTCACTAAGAACATTCTTATTTTCGATTAAATAGGATATTTTCTTAACTAAATCTTTAACACTATTATCAGTGTATATCACACCCTTCGTGAAGATAGATTTGAATACTGGCTTATCACTCAATATAAGAGGTTTTTCTAAGAACATTGCCTCAAGGGCCGCTGCTGACAATGAATATCCAACTCTTGTAAGGGCAAGTATAACATGACATTTTTGTAAGAGTTCATAATACTTCTTACTTGGAAGAAATCCTGTAAATATAATGTTCTTGTCAGCATACTTGATGATTTCTCTTCTACGTTCATATCTCCCGGTAATAAAGAGCTTTAACTTATAACCCTTTTTAATTAACTTTTTAACGGCGATTATAACATTTTCTATTGGTTCATCCTTTGCAAAAGACGCTGGGAAAACTAGTGAAAATTCTTCATACTCCTCTTGTTTCTCTAAATTTTTCATGGTTACAGGGGGATCGTAGGCAACAATACTCTTGCACTTTAGTTTACTTGGTATTTTCTCTTTTACTGCATTACTATGAACTAATATTAAATCACAAAAACGCAAAAACATACTAAATGGCTTGTTAATTATAACCCCACCAACAGATACTGGATTCAGGAAAAAGGAATGCATATCAGCAACTAAGAAATAGTGTTTTATTGCTTTAAAGAATGTTGCTAAAAGGAGCAATGGCCCTGGTGCAAGTTGAACGAAAATAACTCTAGGATTGTTTTTTAACAAAAACTTAAGTGTTCTAAAAAAAGCTTTGAGATAGGGAGGTCTATCTTTTATAAAAATCAACCTTAATCCCAATAATTTCGAATACCTCGCGGTCCTGTTTGAAAGACGACTCCATGCAATAAAAACACCCTTCCATTCCATGACATCACCAAATAGAAAACATATCAGTCTATATTTGATTTATTTCATTATAATCGCAAGAATTAATAT
>JAHKLH010000031.1 GCA_029856635.1 Candidatus Njordarchaeota archaeon | reverse complement strand
TATTTTTTTTGATTAGTTTATTCTTTAAATTTTCTTTATGTGACTACATGTATGGTTTGCTTCTTGTTTTAGTCTTTCGCATTTTCTTTGGAATCCAAAATTAACTAAACTAAAACCAAATTAAATCGAAATTAAGATAAAAACATATTGAATATATTTTTAATCCGAAACATACATTTTTGCGAGAAAAACATATTTTTGTTTAATGAAGGACTCTGAAATTTTTTGTAGAACATCATGTTCGTTATCATTATTCTTGAGTTTCTATTAACTGCGGTAAATCCAAACATGCAAGAAATGCACACACGGGTACTGTAGGTGGTTTGTCTTCATAGACTCCTCGAAATAAGAATACGATCTCCTTAATTTTTCCGATAACTGGAGCCGTAGTTTCTCTTATGCGATCTGTATAATGTACTTCAAAACCAATCAATTTTTCTCCTATTTGCATTACTATATCAATCTCTCTCCGATTTTTCCAATAAAAAACGGGAAATTTTCGTGCTAAATGTGTAGCAACGATTCCTTCAATTACATATGAGAAATCAGTAATTTTTTGGGAGTAGAGCCCACTTAGTGATAAGATGATAGAAAAATGGATCTGTAAGTGAATTTTCTTATCCTTCATATAATTTATTACTCCTTTATTTGGATCTATATAATAAAGAATCTTTGCAACAAATAATTCTTGAAGAAGCTGAGCATACTGCTTAACTGTTTTATGCGATGCTATATCATAATCTTTTGCGATGGTGAGCCAACTAACGGGGCATCCTCTCTTATCTATAATGGCTCTCATAAGTTTTTTACAGTTTCTATATCTTTTTTTTAAGATTGCAATGTCATGTTTAAGCCCAAGAAAGATATGTTGTGTAAGCATCCCTAGAAACTTGCCCCTCAGCTAATAGTGATTTAACTGCTAGCGGCATTCCTTCCGACTGTAAATATAGTGTGAAAAGCTCAATTAATTTATCTAAGTATGGAGCACATCTCCATGTTTTGGAGAGAATTTCATCAACTGTGAATTGTTTTATTTCTGGAAGTTTGCGAAACAATGCTTCGTCTGCGACTCTTATGAAATCTCTAAAAGATAGTGGATACATTACTATTTTTCTTCCATGTCCCATTCTTCCTGGAAAGTTTCAATTTCTCCTTTAACAAACATACTCAAAGATCCTATTGTCATCACAGTATTCTCAAGGAGTCCCATATCAATACTAGACTTTATTGCTCGAAACCATTCTCTTGGATATGTTATCTCGTCAAGGAAAATGTATGCTGTTTTGATATTAAATCGTTTTTTTAAAATTTAAGTATGTGCGTAAAACACGTAAAAGTTCCTTAAAGTCCACAAGTTCATCGCATCTAAAATAAAAAATCGCATAGGGATCTACTCCCATGTTGAGAAGTTTCTTGATGAGAATTTTTATCATAGTTATTTTTCCAACTTGTCTTAGTCCAAAAATTATGTTGAGAGAAAATAGTTCGAGGGAAATAACATCAATATTACTTGGTACCCATTTAATACTACTGTTAAGCCCTTGTAGTCTTTATCGTCTTGAATACCACTAGTCCACCAAGGATTATGTTCTACTAGAGCATCAAATGGAATTGAACCCATAAATCCCACCTATTTAAATATATCTTGGGAATCTATTTCCCAAATTTTTAATATCTCCACTTTTAGTGAATAAAGTCTCAACATGCTCAAATCGGACAAAAGACAACCAATTAAACTCCAAATAAGCCACATGTATACGATATTCAAACCTGTAGAGGATTGCATGTTTGGTCTTACATCATGCTGTATTGATCATAGGAAAGTCCTCGATGGTTTACATGTGTCCCCATATATTTTTCTATTTGAGTACTTGCAAATATTTTCCGTTTTCTTGGTATCTTTTGTTGGTTAAATTAATTTATCCCCCAAGTACATTAATTAGAAGCTCTGAAAAATTTGATGTGTCAGAGTGCTGAGTTGTCATCACCACTCAGTGCCTGCTCGGGTCATCATCTAAACATACTTAATGCCGATGAGTAGATAATATTTAAACACTACTAATGCTTGCGTAAATTTGCTGGAGTGGGAATTTGGAAAAGTGGTAGTTATATAAAGAACTTTAGGATTTTATTTTTCGTTATTATATTTTCGATTTTATATGAAATAATCATGAAGACATTTGGTACAGCGTGGATAATATTTATTATTTATAAATGTTGTGCTATAATATTATAATTATGGCTTTGTTCAATTCTAAGCAAGGGTGATTTATATGGCAAAGAAAATGTTATCCTCTGGATTCGTTAGAGCAAGCGGTTTTGCCATTAAATTGAGGAGGACTTTAATTGCTCAGACAAGGACAGAGGGAGTAGAGCCTGCCGAAGCGGTTCGAAAAATAGCGCCGTTAAACATGGAATTATACAAGATTTTGGTTGAAAAAGAGGGCGTAAAGAAAGATGACGTTGTCAGAATTAGAATTATGTATGACATAGTTGAGGAGAATGGAAAGAAGACAGTAAAATTTGATTGGGATTCATGCACAATTGAAATTTATCGAAAGGAAAAAGAAATCACTGGCATCGAACCACCGAAAGAAATGATTGCTGAGGTCGGAGAGTGGAGAGAATTTCCCTTCTCAGATGAACTCGAAAAAAGACTGAAATTACTTGCAATTGAAATGAAGAAAGAAGGAGACGTTTTAACGATTCGTGGCGAAGATTTCGAAGCTGAAATTATTGGTCAGGATAAGATTCGCATAAGATATTTAGGTCCTCAAGAAAAACTGAATGAGTTCTTCACAAGGATCTTAGGAGAAAGTGAACAAACATAGGCCGCTTACTATTTAATTTCTTAGAGATTGTTCTTTTTCTTATCCAAATTATGTTTGTCCTTTGTTTCTAGAAATTTGAAATCTATGAGTATAAAAAATGGTGTATGAAGCTATTTATTCATTTGCCTTCTTTTTGGTTTGAGGTTTTGGTGGGAATTCGTTGGCTTTGTCCGACGTTATTTGGTGGATTCTTTTCTTCATCTTGTTGCTCTCGTTAAGTAGACTTCAATTATTTATGTTGAGAATAAGTGTGGATAATTTACTGAATGAAATGCAAATTTACGAAGTATTTGCAAGACATAATTTGTTAGCTACACTCCTAAAAGCTAGGAAAGACTTGTTAGAAAAAGTTCCAGGAGTAACTCCTGAAGAGAAAGCACGATATTTGAAGACCGACGAAGAATTTAGAGAAATTGTTAGAAGAGTTGAGAAATTATCGGAGACATTTATGATTTCTCCAGTAAACTTGGATCCCGCTGGTATTATTCAAAAGTTAGAGCACTTGTTAAGAACACGTGAGAAATACATCAAAAAAATTGTTGAAAGTATGGTAAAAGTAAAGGAAGAGCATTTAAAACAAAATGTTATTGGTGCCCTTGAGGCATATATTTCATTACGCTATATAAACAAAGTGTTAAGACATCTCTACTTAACGGCTAGAAAAACGGGAAATCTCTACCTATTTATGCAAATAAGCATGTTAGCTCCTTTTATACGACAAGCAGTATTATCTGTATTTGATACGATTAGAGCGCATCTCGTTGGAATTCCAATAGGAGATTCAATTGGCCCAATAGTTGCAAGAATGCTCGGAGGAAGTGAACAAATAATTGATGAAGAAACTAAAATGGAAATTCTTAAAACTATCATAATGAATCGTAATGTCTACATCATTAAAGCACTTGGTCCTGGATCAGAAGTTGGAGAGCCTGGGAAAGCATTAGAGAAATTAATTAATATGATAGGTAATGCTTCTTGTGTAATTACAGTTGATGCAGCATTAAAGTATGAAGGGGAACCTAGTGGAGATGTAGCGGCGGGAATTGGTGCAGCGATTGGAGATGTAGGACCTCAAAAGTGGCGAATTGAAGAGATATGTACGAGACGAGGAATACCTTATTTTGCCGTGATTATTAAAATGTCGCTTGTTGAAGCTTTAACACCCTTAGCACGCGTGCTTATAAATGGTGCAAAGGAGGCTATGAATAGAATTCACGAAATAGTTGAAATGTACACGAATCCAGGTGATAACGTGATACTAATGGGAATCGGGAATACTATTGGTGTCTTGTAAATGGACTTAAGTTAGTTTTCTTAAGAAAACATGAACAGAAACCTAACTGCAATTTATTTCAAGAAGATTTAGAGACTATTTTCCTTGCTCAAGACTCCTTGCTATTTTTGCAATTAAATATGCAACCCAGTAGAATGCTTTCTCAACGTTCTCTCCAGTTTTTGCGGAAGTTTCTATGAATAAAACTGGGATTCCCAATAGTTCTTTGAGTTTCTTCGCTAATTCTTTTCCTTCATCTGCTGTGATGAAATCGAGTTCATTACTTTTTCTCAAATCAATTTTATTACCAACTAATACGAGAGGGATTTTCTCTACTTTCTTTAATAATCTATTTATCCAATGTGGAACAGCATCAAAAGTTGTTCTTCTGGATACATCATAAACGCAGATGGCAGCTTGTGCGCCCTCAAAGTACGATTCTTGAACGGAGCGAAAGTGATAATCTCCAGCTAAATCCCAAATCATCATTTTTACAACGATTTTTCTGTTATCTAACTTAATTGTTACATGTTTACTATAGAAGTTGGCACCTAATGTTTCGATATATTGCTCACGAAACATATTGTAAACAAAACGCATTACTAGTGATGTTTTTCCTACGCCTTTTTCTCCTATCAAAATGACCTTTGCATTAAGCACGGTAGACTTCAATTATCTCCCCTTCATATTTAAATATCTATTTTTCTGGCTTTTTTATATAAAAAATGTATGAAGAGAGAAAAAGTTTCATTAGTTATTCAATGAATGATGATAAGTATTAAAACAATATTTAAAAAGAAAAGTCAATGAGATGCGTGGGACTATTATGCAATTAAAAATCCTGTAATTGTTTGTCCAAATTGGTTCTCAGGGGAGCATTCGTCAAGATGTAAGTATATTTAAGGAATGAATTTTATATATTTTCAGTCATTCTCTTTTGGTGTTTTACTTGAGTAATGTAAATGACGCAATAAGGATGCTCAAAAAAGGAAAACCAGTTTTAGTTTTTGATTTTGCTGAGAGAGAAGCGGAAGTAGATATCTTTATACTAGCTGAAAAAATGACTGCAGATAAGATTAGATTAATGCGAAAAGATGGTGGTGGTTTAATTTGTGTAGCATTGCATCCAATGATAGCAGATAGCCTAGGACTTATATATTTACATGAACTCCTAATGAAAATTGATGAGCTTCGTGATTTAGTTAAACACGTTCCTTACGATCCGACGGGAAGACCGAGTTTTTCTTTAACAGTAAATCATATCAGAACTAGAACTGGAATTACTGATATTGATCGTGCATTAACAATTCGGGAATTGGGCTTACTTTGTAATAAATATTGGCAAAAGGAAATTGATAAAGAACAATTTAGGAAAGAATTTATACAAAACTTTCGAGCGCCAGGGCATGTGTTTCTTCTAAGAGCAGCTGATCATATATTAGATGAAAGAAGAGGTCATACAGAACTGGCAATTGCATTAGCTCTCTTAGGTAATATGACTCCTTGTATTGCATTATGTGAAATGCTAGCCGATGATGGAAAGGCACTTTCACTTGAGGATGCCAAGAAATATGCAGAAGAAAACGACTTAGTTATAATTTCAGGAACGGAGATTCTCAATGCTTGGAAACAATTTATCACAGAATAAGCTTAAGTTAGCTTGCGTATCTTTATCTTGTTTATCTTTATTTATGTATACAAAGCAAAATAGAACACAGGAAATTACCTATGTATGATAATTTATAATTCGCACATTTTCCCGTGTGTTCTTAGGTTTATACACTTTCGGTATTTTTTCATGCTTTGATGATCAAACAGTGGTTATCCACGGTTGTTTACAAGACGCTTTTTCCCTGACAAAACACCGCAAGAACCCTGCAAGACGGAAGCATGTACTTAAGAACAATCAATGGAAGATGTGCGTTACTTTTATGATAATTTATAATTTTAGAATGAAAAGTGATAAAAAATGAAGTGGAACCTATGGCTTTTTCTTGTTTTCTCAGTATCGATATTGCTAGTAATTACTGGAGCAACAATGATTCTTCTCTTTGCGAACTTTGCTGCAGTTTTATTTGGAAGCTTGATTTCATTCGCTGGAAGCTTCTTAGCAGCATTATCCATTTGGGAAATAGTATTTGATGCTGTTAAAAAAGCAAGAGAATATTCGTAAATATCATTTGATTTCTAACATTAAGTGTGGTTCTCGACGGCTCATATTTAAAGTATGAACTATGATCTTCTTAAATAAAGTTGCTCTTGACATCTTTTTTTGGCACTTTTTTAAGTTTTCCTAATTTCATCGTTTGCTTAATCATCAAATTTAACACGGATTTATTGCTCTCTCAATTTTAATGCAGAAATTCAAGCTATTCGCTATTCAAATTAAAACCAGACGAAACACGAAATTCCTCAGATAAAAATGTACCCAAAAAAGTTGTCATGAGCGAATAAAGTAATCATTACGCATGCTTTAAAAAATAAGATTTCTTATTGGTGTTCAATTTATGCTTAAAGGAAAAAAGGTGCTTGAAGTTGAACATATCTTATTTCAAACTGTTTATGGAGTAATCATAGGTTTTTCATTAACAAGATTTAGTATATTTGAAGCATGGGGAGAAGAGCTAATATTTTACATAATAACTTTAATAATTGCAATCGATTTTTATTTCATGTGGTACGAATATTATACTCGATATCCAGCAAAATCAGTGAAGTGGATTTTCATACACTTAGTAATGGCATTGGTCATATGTAATCTTTTCATCGAAATCAGTAATCCTTACAGATATTGTTTACTACTCTCAGTTTATTGGTTTATTGATTTCATGTGGTGTCTCAGAGCATACAATGACTATAGGAACACACTAAGTCAAAAAGAACGTAACATGTTTCATTATTTTCTGCTAACAGATATTGTTTTCACTGGACTTTTCTTATTTATCAGCCTATATGGATTATTTGATTATGAAATACGTAGATTCATACTTGTAATTCTATGGGCTATCATAAGAACTATTGACGAGACAACCATAGTAAGAAAAGTATGGAAATAAAATTAAGTCAGATTAATGGGCTTTCATCACAATTCAGCTGGGGAAGTATTCCTCATCCAAATTAGAAAAATCATTAATTTATTTTAAAAAGTGTGATAAGAATGCACTGGAGCTTTGATTTTAAGAGGATAATTACGCACACTGATAGAGTTATTGCAAAAGCGAAAGCTCCAGATATTATTAAACTTTCCTGGGGAGAACCAGCTTTTCCTCCATCTAAAAAAATTCGCGAGGCTCTTCTAGAGGCATTTAACAAAGGATATACACGATACACTCCACCAGCAGGGCTTCAAGAACTTCGTGAGGCTATATCTGATAAACTACGAAGAAAAAACAAGATTGATACAGATCCAAGTGAGATTATTGTGACGGTCGGTGGAACTGGTGCATTACATTTAATTTTTCGTTTAATTGCAAAAGGGGAAGTAATCACTATTCCTAATCCAGGGTGGTTCGCTTATCCATCAGTTATACGAGTTGCAGAAGCGAATCTTGTTTGGATAGATGAAAAGAAATATGGATATGAAGCACTACAAAAAGCTAGAGAGGGACTCAAAAGGAAGGGAAAAGAACTAAAAGCAATTGTTATTAACTCACCATCAAATCCCTCTGGATACATTTTTAGTGAAAAACAGTTAAAAGAAATTCTAGATTTTGCCGAAGATTATTCAGCATACATAATAAGCGATGAAGTATACGAGGATTTCATATTAGAAGGAAAGCACATCTCCATAGCATCAATTAAAAAAGATTGTGTTTTCACGGTTTTTTCACTATCGAAAACTTATGCACTTACTGGACTGAGAATAGGATATATTGTCGCGCCTGATAAACAAATCGCAAAAGAACTAACAATCTTACAACTTCACACCTGCGTATGTCCAACTTCTTTTGCTCAATATGTTGCACTAGTATGTATCAGAGATAGAATCGAAGAAGAGTATATCAGCAAATGGATTTCTGTGATAAAGGAGAATATTCAATACCTTGATAAGAAACTAAAAGAAAGAGGAATTACTTGGGAAAAACCAAAAGGAGGAATCTACGCGTGGTTCCCTCTTCCCAGAATAGATTCCAAGAAATTTGCATTTGAACTTCTAGAAAAGAAGAAGGTCGCTGTAGCAGTTGGAGCTGATTTTGGAACAAAATGGGATGAATATATACGCATAACCACAGCAGTCGAACCAGAAATATTTAGAGAAGGCATCGATCGAATACTTCAATACTACGACGAAATACAGAAATGAAATGTTTTAAATTTCTTTAATAACATTTCAAATAAGCTCAGATACGGCCGCTTTCATCATATATCAGCAATGGGCTATTCATCACCAAAACAGATAAAGAATAATATTTTTTTGGTTTTTGTGATAAAAATAGGATGTTATCTGATGAGCAAAATGGACATAAGAGAAATAATGATGATGTTATCTTCGAGCGAACGGAAAGTAATCAAATATTTCGCTGAGCGAGGAATAAAAAATGCGTATATTGATGAACTAGCAAAAGCAATTAAATCTGACATTGCAGAAGTATCAAGAGCAGCACTTTGGCTCGAAAACAAAGGCTTAGTGAAAAGAGAGCCAGAAGAATATCAGTGTATAATTCCAACAGAGAAAGGTCTAAAATACAAGAATCGAGTCCTACCTGAACAAGCAATATTAGATTTATTAAAGAAGAAAAATAAAGTCTCATTAAGAGACCTATTCGAACATTCTGGCCTAGAAAGAGAAGAAGTAAACGCGGCAATAGGAATCCTCATCAAACAAGGGTTCATAGAAGTGAAAAAAGAAGGAAACCAGAAATTAGTCGAAATAACAGATTTAGGGAAAAAAGTTAAAGAATTATCGAGCGTTCAATTAATGAAAAATCTTCTCGAAAAAGGAAAAATAATCACAGAAGACATAAAAACATGGAAAGAATTAATTTTACGTGGATTAGCACGCAAAATTGTAGAACGACGATGGAAAATCGCACTAACACCAAAAGGAGAAGAACTCATTAAACTCGGAATACCTGAAGTAGAAGTAATCGAACAAATAACACCAGAAGTAATCAAAAGCGGCATCTGGAAAACAAAACCAATACGATGGTACGACGTATATGCATTTGTTCCAAAAGTATACGGCGGCAGAAAACATCCACTCAGAGTAATCATGGAGAAAATCAGAAAAGTATTCCTCGAAATGGGATTCAGAGAAATGCGAGGACCTTGGGTCGAATTAGCATTCTATAATATGGACGCTATGTGGATTCCTCAAGATCACCCCGCACGCGAATTACAAGCCACATTCTATATTGAGAAGCCAGAGAAAGGATTCGTAGAAGATGAAGAACTCATCAAAGTAGTTAAAGAAGTTCAAGAAACTGGAGGAGATACTGGGTCAACGGGATGGCAACAACCATGGGACCCAAATGAAGCACTTCGATTATTATTAAGGACACACACAACCGCAGTGACCTTCCGAATAATATGTAATTTAATCAGAAAAGGAAAAGTAAAACCACCAGTCAAATTCTTCTGTATCGGAAGAGTATTTAGAAACGAAACAATTGATTGGAAGCATTTAGCTGAGTTTCATCAAGTCGAAGGGGTGGTGCTGCACGAAAATTTAACATTACGCAGTTTAATGGGTTACATATCCGAATTCTATAGGAAGATGGGCATCAAAAAATTACGATTTAAACCGACATACAATCCATATACAGAGCCATCAATGGAAATATTTGCATGGCATCCAAGGCTTAAGAAGTGGATAGAGGTTGGGAATAGCGGATTATTTAGACCTGAGTGTCTTCATCCGTATGGAATTAAATGTAATGCTATTGCGTGGGGTCTCGCTGTGGAGCGTCTTGCAATGCTTCTTTATGACATTGAGGATATTCGGAAGCTAGTTGGGCCTATGTGTGATTTAGATTGGATCAGGTACTTTGAATATCCAAAGATAGGTTTTGAATGAGAGTTTTCACACGAAAAATAAAAATCTTATTTATCTGGTTCTCATGCGTTTATGTAATATTATTGCTGCACCAAGCATTGTAATTGATAATGCGGCTATGATATAGTTCACTGCTGATAGCCAGATAGAGAAGGATGGTTTTTATTTTATCTCAAGATGAAGGCTTTCAATCACTGTTCCATTTCTAATAGTTTCATTTCCCAATATTACATCGGAGAATGCAGCATATTCAAAAACATGTGATTCTATGGATGCATTAGATGGAATTGCGTATATTGTTTCTCTAATGTATTTACGTGTGTCGCTGGGTTGAGATACATGGATATATACAAAATCTGATAATATTCCTCGTCCCAGTCAAACTTGTAATCAATGTAGTCTATAAACACTTTCACAGTTCCTGGGCCTTCGAAGCTACCATAAAAGATTATATAGATCGTTCCTCCGGGATAATTACTCCTATGTATCTCCACATCAATTGTTACGTTATACTGCTGTCGGAATGGGAATTCATATATAACTTGGTTTGTTATTGTTGCACATAAAATTGCTAGATAGGAAGATGTTCGAAAATAAAACCGCTAATAGTAAACCTACGCATTTGTGTATCTGCACAATCACAATCGTATTTCAAAATACTAATGGAGTATATTGAGTTATATTGTTAGTTTAGTATAAAAAATGTGAGAGAAAGCAGAAATAAAAATAAAACTGAATGAGCGCCTTTTATATCACGGTCTTTTCTTCTGGGCGCACGATCAGATAAATTATTAAACCAAGAAGTCCTGTTAATAATACAATTAACAGCCAAATCACAGGTTCGGCAGATTCTGGAGGATATCTCTTCTTTGCGTCCTGATAAACCCAAACACATAGGAATATCGCAATGATCCACCAAATTACGGCAAAAAACAAAGAGAGAAATGCCCAACTTATCATGACTTCAGGGTAATATTCCATACAAATGCACCGCAATTTGTTATTTTATATTTGCTATTTTTTAATAACATGTACAATCAATAAATAAAGATTTATTATATTGACAAATCAAAGCATTTGCTATCGCTGGTATGGTTTAGACTCGCATAAATACATTGCCTTAAGCCTAAATTAATCACCAGATAAGCCCTATACCGTAGCCTGCATACTCTCACCGCGCTTAATCACAATATAACTAGCTTCATG
>JAHKLH010000030.1 GCA_029856635.1 Candidatus Njordarchaeota archaeon | reverse complement strand
CTTATGAAATTCTCTAGGTTTTTATTTGGTGATTAAGTTATTCGAATTTTCATCATGAAAAAATTCCTAATTTAATAAAGAGATAAACTTTCTTCAAATTAATAATCAAATCAGAGAAAATTTAAAGCATTGTATTCAAATATAATAAGCCGACAATAGCGAATATGATTCAAAACTAGTAGCTATAAGATAAGTATTTCCTATATTTTTTATAAGTTAATATTCATGGAAAAATCGGTTTTTTAGAAATGAAAAGTTCGATGTATATTTCGTTAAACATTAAAAGAATTACTTTGGTTTCAGAAACTTTTCTAGTCACGCTTTTTCTATTATTATTCTCAATCTGTGTTCTCGTATCTCCTCTTAGAGAAATAGGATTGGTTTTCTGGATTGGTATGTTCGTAATGAGTATAATTTGCTTCATTGGGAGTATTCCGTATTCATTAACTCATGCAAAAATTGAGTTAAAAGAAAACTACATTAATATTGATATTGAAACTCACAAGATTATTTGGCCTTTTGTGTTCATACTAGGACTTCTCGCAGCTCTCTCGGGGCAATATTCAAGGGAATACCTTTTCTATAAGCGTGCAAAAATTGAAAGCAATTATGTCGTTGAAACAAAACGTGGACCTTATAGGTTACGGAAAATCATTATTCTAATTCTTGGACTTCTTTGTCTTTTTGTAGTGATTTCTCCATTTGTGGTTACCTTTATTTATCATATTAAGTTGGATATTCTCGAATTTTTCGGAGGAATGTTTGCTCCTCTCGTTGTTTGTGCTTTTCTTTATGTACTTAGATTAGATGTAGTTATAATTAAGCCAGATGGCTCAATTGCTTTGGCTATAAGCGGATTTGGAAAGATGCGAGTAAAAGAAGTTTTAGATGAATTTTTAGCACGATTGAAATCTCATTAATTCATTACTTTGGTGCTAATTAAATTTAAATTAATGAATTCTTACTAGATAAAATAACGCATTATATGATAATAATTGGGACTAGACTTGCAGTCATATCATATCAAACAGATTATGGTAGAGTTTTAATACAGAATACAAGCTTCGATCACGAGGTATACTTTAATACATACTCAGTTCCTAGAAATCCCATTACATATGTAATTCGCCGCGATAATATTTATGTAGAAACTCGGTTGTTTATCTTTAGTAAAAAACTATTCTCGTGGGCGAATGTTATCTTCAGAAAAGTGTGGACTTTGAAAGAAATATTCCTATTCGATGGTCACAAATTGCATTTAGATGATAAGCTTTTAATTAAATGCTGGGTGAACGCAACCATAACTGAAAGCGAAAGTTCTCTTACGATTAAAATAGTTCCGGGGGAATTCTTAAATCAGGTTATAACATACTATGTAAACTATAATCCAAATTTCTCATTGTTTGAAGCATTATTATTCTACAAGCATGAAATATCAGTAGGCTTGATATTCATGATATCCCTCTGCTTATTAATAGACTATCGCTCCACCTTAAGCAACATGATGAGAAGATTGATAAAGTCCACTAGGAAACATCAAACAATCCTATATTCGAGCATCCTAAACAGTGGTTTATTAAGAATCAAAAACATGGATGCATACTTGCAACATTACTTATAAGAAAACATTAATCACTTTTCCAATGCACTAGCGAATAAATTGATGATGTAAACTGAGCTTTGTTAATTTTCTGCTTTGATTGATCTGCTTAAGAATTCTCTTAAACTCAGCTTATGTTTTTTAGCTTGTTTTAGCAAAATCTTATGTACGCCGGAGCCATATTGAATAGCTTTCTTTGCTCCTAAAACAACTTCTTTTGGTAATCCTAATCTTTTGCCAACTTGTCTCAGAATCCATTTTCTTACTCCATTCCTTATTTTGAATTTTAGAGGTAATCTAACAGCAAACGCAACAAGTGCTTTGTCTAAATATGGTGATCGCATTTCTATGCTACTTGCCATTATGCAATGGTCATCTCTTTCTAAATTATTTAGATGAATATTCTTTAGATCATTATGCATTTCCATGAGTGGATTTTTAACTCGCAAATATTTTGCATATCCTCCAAATAATTCATCAGCACCTTGTCCTGTAAGAACTACTCTTATTCCTAATTCTCTTGCTTTTTCAGCAGCAATGTAAATGGGAATTCCAATAGACACTTTCAAAGGATCTATTTCGTCAATAGCTCTGATTGTTTTCTTTGCATAATCTATTACAGTTTCTGGAGATTCAATAACAACTGTTTCTAATGGAATTCTTAATTTTCTGCTTGCGTCAATTGCTCTCTTTAAATCTATTGAGTCTCTAGTTCCAACTGTTATTAGAACTGTTTCTTCACAAATTTCTGATGCAATTTTGGCGATAACTGAGCTATCAATTCCGCCAGAGAAAAATATTCCTACTTTTGGATATTTTCGTTTTATAAGTGCTGATCTTATTAATTGCAAAAGTGTTATAATGGCTTTCTCCTCGTTCATATCCACCGGAGATGTAATTAAATCCTCCACACTTTCAACTTTTTCGATTGAGAGATTTCCATCTTCTACGATTAATCTATATCCAGGTGGAAGACGACTAATATTTTCAGATGATAGAAATGCTTTTCTCTCAGATGCTATTTGTATTCCTTTAGGATCCTCGCAGAAAAATAAGGGGCGAATACCTATGAAATCTCTGTATGCTTCAATTCTTTCTGAATCAAAATCAACTATAACAAACGCAAAATCACCATCTAATGATTGCAACGTCTTTTCCTCATAGGCATGTAATATTACTTCTGAGTCAGTAGTAGTTCTAAAAGTGTGATTTTTACTGCGTAATACTTCACGAAGAACTCCATAATTGTAGATTTCTCCATCATGTGCGATCCAAAGGGACTCATTTTCATTAGGAATTGGTTGTAATCCTTTTCCGGTTATTGCCAATCGATTGTGGCCAAGTCCTAAATTCCCAGAAATTGGGTTCAATTCCTCAAGTTTTCCGTATCTGCATTTTCCATTTACCACGATTCCACTTCCATTGGGTCCTCTGTGCTTCAATATCTTTAGCATCTTGAGTAATAATTCTCCGATGGATTTATTTTGAGAATAAACACATGCAATTCCGCACAATGTTCATCTCCGCTTGAAGAGAAGATAACCATATAGAAAATGTGCAAAATCTTAATAACTTAAAAAGTACTCATGATTCTCTACTTTTACAATCTTAAGTTTAAGAATAACATAAACATCTTTGGGTATGCTTAATGATTATAGATAATCACTCTCTTCGAAACAAGTTTTTTGTCTTCAGTAATCGGGAGCATGCTGGAGAAAAATTAGCAAGATTTCTAGAGGAAAAACTTGAAGTAAAGGAGAATCTAGTTGTTTTGGCTGTGCCTCGAGGCGGCGTTCCTATTGGATGCGTTATTGCTAAGAGATTAAAAGCGCCGCTTGGTTTAGTAATTGTTAGGAGAATCCCAATTCCTTGGGATACTGAAGCCGGTTTCGGAGCTTTATCCCCAGATGGAGATGTTTTCATTGACGAGAGACTAAAGTTTGCTCTGAATATTGATGATGAAACAATAAAAGGTCTAGTTAAAAAAGTTTTGCAAGAGATAAAACGAAGAGAGAAAGTCTTTAGCCAAGTGGTTGGAAAAGTGAGGATCGAAGAGAAGAATATTATACTAGTTGATGATGGAATTGCTGCTGGATTCACAATGTTTGCAGCTGTAAACTATGTTAAAAAGAGAAATCCTAAGAGAATATACATTGCTGTACCGACAGGATGCATTGATGCGCTTAAGAGACTAGAACCCCTCGTTAATGCTATTTTTTGTCTGAATATTAGGAGTCCAATTCCATATTTCGCCGTTGCGGATGCGTACAAAGAGTGGCGTGATTTAACTGATGAAGATGTTCTATTTTATTTGAGAAAATACGGATATATAACATAATTTTGAATTTAAACAAAAGAATTATTCAGCGATTTTGCGCTTTAAGTCATCAACACTCGGAAAATACCATCCTTTAATGTTTTATGGCAAAAGTCTCAAGTTTTAGGCTTTGATTCTCTATAGAGTACTTCTATCACGCGAGTATCTAAATCTCTTAATGTTGGTCTAACTCTTCGTGCAAATTCAACTCTTGATGGACTTATTTCTACTTCAAGAACATACTCTTCAAATGCTGGTGCTTTTGCTATTATAATCCCCGTTGGATCTATTATTCGACTTTCACCGAAAAACATTAGTCCATCGCGATAACCGACGTGATTTGAGAAAATTATGTAGACGCCATTTTCAATTGCTCGAGCTCGGAGAATAGGATCCCATAATTCTCTTGAAGGCAACGGAGAACTTGCCGGAACAATTATCGCATCAGCCCCCTTTAGTGAGTAAATTCTTGCGATTTCTGGGAAAAAAGCATCATAACATATCATGACTCCAAATTTCATTCCATGAAACTCAACTACCAGTCCGTGTTCTGCATTTCTAGCAAAATATCTATGTTCTTCAAAAACGCCGAATGTCGGCAAGTGGGTTTTTCTCCATACGCCCATTATTTTTCCAGATGAGATTAGAACATAAGTATTATAAATGAGTCCTCTTTTTCTAAGATCCAGTTCAGGAATTCCTATTCCAACAGCAAGATTGCCTTTTTCATCTAATATTTCAGCAATTCGAGATATTGTAGGACCATTTAGTGGTTCTGCAGCTTCATACATGGCATCTGCTATGAAGTATCCAATGATAGAGAGTTCTGGAAACACTATGAGTGTTGGTTTCTTTTCGTTGAAATATCTCTTGATGATGTCTATAGTTAATTCTAAATTTTCATCTTTATTTCCTTGCTTTAATTTTATTTGCGGAATAACTACTTTTATCATTAGTATCACCTATCATCGCCAAATAGTAAATTTCCAATCAATTCCTATTGTTGGTCCTTTGTGGATTTTTGGAATTCTTGCGAACATTCTCTTATGCTCATTAACTTTAATCCTTCTTAGAAGCGCATATACTAATTCTCCTCTTACTCCCTTCAAGGATAAAACATCGTTAATTTTCATGCCAAGTTCAAACAGAGCAAAAAGAATAGGATCTATTTCAGTATAATCCGCTCCAAGTTCTTCAGCTGCTGTTTGACCAGCCCATAATCGAGGACTACTGGGTTTCATAGCTATCTTTTCAGGAACTCCAACATGTTTAGCTAGAATTCGAACTTGTGACTTATAAACATCTCCTATGGGAAGTATATCAACACCACCATCTCCATATTTAGTGTAGTATCCCAAGATAATCTCGCTCTTGTCTCCTGCTCCAACGACAATTCCGCGTAATGTATTTGCGAATGCATACAGAACAATCATTCTTGAACGCGCTATGATATTACCATAAGCCATGCGATTGAGAGAAATTCCAGTGTTTTCAATGATACTCTTAATATTCATACTTATTTTATCAATGTTTATCATCTTGTATTCTACATTAGCTAGTTTCACAATCTCTAATGCATCTTGTACATCTTCTTCTGGAGTTATTCCCTTGTGCGGCATTATTAAAGCAAGAATGGCATCTTTTCCAAGAGCGCGTCTCGTAAGCATGAGTGTCGCACTTGAATCAACTCCACCACTTACTCCTATAATTGCTTTTTCAGCACCTACTCTTTCAAAATAATCTCTAATGAATTCTTTTATTAGTCTAGCGGTCTCTTTGATGTTTATACTGAGGAGTATTCGTCTTATATCTTCAATGCTATTAGGATACATCATCTCACCAGTATTAAAAAGGTAATGTAAAATATCTCACTGATAACATATATATTCCTTAAATAAAATTTTTCTATCTAAGGGGGTAAATTCAATGAGTATTGTAATCGAAATACCCGCAGATGTAGTAGCAAGTCTTAAGATCCCAATTAATGAGGATCCTAAAAAGCGTTTGAGAATTGAATTAGCTCTGAGATTGTATGAAAAGGGATTGGCATCTTTCGGAGTAGCTCGGAGAATTGCTGGTTTGAGTAAGGGAGAGTTCATGGAATTACTAATTAGAGAAAAAATACCGATTCACTATGATGAAGAAGAATTAAAACATGATATTAAAGTGGCTGAAGAACTTGCGAAGAAACTTTAATGTAATCGTTAGTCTATTTGCTATTATCACATTTGTAAAGAAGATAAAACTAGTTTATTATTCATCCTCAAGTTTGATTTGAATTAACTTAAAGAAGGTACCCAGCATGCTAATGGCACTAGTACTTCTATGGGATGAATACCCCCATGCAAAACAATTTGTCTGATTTTTGTTTCGAATTTCTTTCTTCCTTTTGGAAATAGAAATAGAATTCTACTCGCGTCAATTATGGATGGAACATTCGTTTTCCTTACCATTAAGGCTATTCGATTTATACCTAGTCTTCTAGCTGGTATAGCGTAAGCTTCACCTTTGCACATTTGTTCAATTTCATGTAGAGATGCGTTCATTTCAACTTCAGAAATAAATGGAAATATTGCAAATCTTGGTGTTTCCACGACAGAGAATACTGGATCTAGTGCCCTCTTTCGTCGAAGATGTTTGAAGACTTTGACGTTTACTGACGTAGTTTCAAAGAATTCTGCAAGTCCATGATCGGATGTGATTATTACTGCAATTTTCTTTTTGTGCTTAATGAAAAATTCAATAATATCCCTTATCAGTAAAGCAATTTCTCTTGCAAATGATTCTGGCATGTGTGCTAAAATTGCTTCTGGCGAACCATGAACTGCTTTTTCCAATTCACTTAAAACTACTGCTACTGCTTGTAGTTTTGATATTTGCTGTAAATTCATACTCCTTACTTTGGTAATTATTTCTTGCGTTGAACCGCATAGGAAAACAGTGTTTCCGATCGCATTCTCGAATAATTCGTCTTCTCGTTTTAAGTAAACCCCCTTAGACGTGTAAGCAAAAAATTCTGGCTGTCGTCCATAGAATATTGCATGTCTGGAATATATGGTTATGGATGGAATCAAAGCAAAGATGACCTTTTCTTCCAATGGTTTGAGTCCAATGGCGAGGAGTTCATTTCTAAGCATTGAAATGTAATCATCAAGTCTAAGTCCGTCAATAACTATTAATATTGGCAAATAGCCTTGTTTAATGAAATTCTTAACTACAAGCAACACGTCTTTTGTGCTTTTATATTCACTTTTGCCTTCAAGGACTTTTCCATATTCTTTAATAAGCAGAAATTCAAGTGTTTTGAATATTTTCTCTTTTGTTTCTTCAAGTGATATTTTGAGATCGCTTAGAATTGGGATTTCTTGTCCTGTTATTAAATGAGTATAATTCGAAATCCATGAGATTTCTGATTCTGCCATTGCTATTTGTTTCCAACAATTAATTAATGCGCTTAACTCACTTTTCTTTGCCATTACTGGAACTTTCTCTACTATACTTGTAACATTTTTTATTTTCTTTAACAATTGTGGCGGAGTAATGTTGTTTTTCTCGTAAATCTGAACTGCCTTCGATATTTCTTCGGGAATTCTTTCTTTTGGTATTGTTAACTCCCATGGGATTCCAAGCACGATACAAGGCGCTTTTCCTAATTTGCTTAATGCTGAATTTAGCAATTTCATTACTTCCACATTTTGCAAGGAAATCGTGGTTAGTCTTAACTTGGATCTATTAGTGAGCGAATCGATTACCATATCTACACTTACTGGATACACTTTTCTATTTGTGGTAATATTTTCAACGGCCTTCGCATATAGCTCTGCACCGTAATACCTATGTGCAAAAGCTAATGCAATAAAGGCACCAACCTTTTCGTCGGTAAAATTATGGAAACTATCTATTACGTATGATAAAATAGATGCATTACATTTTTTATTCATGATTAACGAAAAGAGTTCGTGAAAGAACTCAAAACTGATTTGACCTTGTGGCTTATCTGGCAAGGATATTACAGTAAGAAATAAGAGAAAATTGGGAAAATTGAGTATATCGTTAATGCTACTTACTTTACTTTGTTTGATTTTTTCCAGATTATCTCTAATAAAATGTAGTATATCTTCTTTACTGGTGAGATTAGCTAATCCAAATAGTGCTGGAGAAATTCTCCAATTCTCGCAAATTTCAGAAATCTTTTTGAACATGAATTCAACATCTCCTGGTGTTTTTGATATTTGTGTAATTGCTTTCATTGAGGGAACAGAGTGATTTCTAATTAATTGCTTAAAAATGAAATAATCGGCACTAAAAATTTTGAGAAAAATAGATGAAATTGCATCACGTAGAGTTATTTCTTTTTTAACTAGAGCATCAATTACTTTTATGCAAAGACTAACAACATCAATGCCCGCAGTTTTAACAACGAATTCCTTAGCAAGCTTATTCGAAAAATCATTCACATTAATCCACACACGTGCTGCAAGACCTCGTTTGCAAATTTCATCATTCAAGAATTTTCGAAAGTTCTCTGACTTTAAATATCGACCAGCAGCAACAATGAATAATAATTCTTCAAACTGTGGACCAAAATGAACCACCTCAAATAAGCGATTACATAGATTCTTTATGTCCTCCGATGTTTTTATTTGTGAGATTATGTCTTGTCCAAAAATTTTAGCGAATATCTTAGATGCAACTAACAATGACACAAAATCACCGTTATAAAAAATTATTTTTTAGGATTAGAAAATTATTCTTAGTACGTTTTTATGATGATGCAGGTCTTGTGGTTGTTTCGGCCTCCGTCTCTTTTTCTAGTTTCTCCAAGTATTCGTCGATAAACGCATGAAGCTTGTCGTATTCTTGTCTTCTATAGTAATCAGCAACTATTCTTAAGAACTCCCTGATTTTTGGATTCTCTTCTAGTTCCATCTCACGGTAACGGATTGTAACGTCGGATACTCCAGCAATTGTGGCAAGTTGCGATCTAATTTGGCGTCCTTCAAGATACTTGTATGCAACTGATAACGCTCCAGCAGCGATTCCATTGGGTGCTTTTCCTAATGTGAGTTTTTCAACCTTTGCTATTTTGCTTATTGCCTCAGCGACTCTGACAATAATTGATGGTGTGTTTAACTCTGACGCTATACTATAAATAAAGTCTTCTGCTGTTGCAAACCTTGATTTTGCTACCTCATCCTTTAATACAAGCTCAACAAAGTGTAGTGCTTTGGAGATTTGTCTGCTGTTTCTTACAATCCTGAACTTATCAATGGCTAATTTTTGTAATACTTTGAGAGACTTTGGTTTACCTATCTTTCTTAAGAATATATGAGTCAACGCCGTAGCAAGTGCTCCAGTTGTAGTTCTCCTGATCTGCCTTCCATCCTTGCTACTTCTTTCGAGAACTTTCAAGATGTAACTTTCTAATAATTTCCTTTGATCATCAAGTATTGTGACACCTAGGTGATATAACATTTGCATACAATAGTCAAGGATAGTTTTGAAATTCTTAAGTTTTGAAGATGTATCTGGACTAATCAATCTCTTCTCTTCAACATCAACAACACTTGCGGGAATTAAATGTCTTGCTTTAACATACTGAGTTCCAGTTTGAGTCCTTCCAGGAGGCTTTTGTCCATATGTAGTATCAAATGTAATATCACTAATTATTGCACCACATTGTGTGCAAATTAAATAACCTTCTTGATCCTCAACTAGGTCGGAAGATCCACAGTAAGGACATTTTTTAATTGTTTCTTCTGACATATTCCTCACCCAGATATATTCCCTCTAAAGAATTGTCTAAAAAATTATATAAATCTTTATATTTATTTTTCTTTAACGATTATTTCATAATACTTTTCATCTAAGATAAATTTATGCACATAAAAATTGTCAAATATTATACTATCTTTAAAAATAAAAATTCAATCACATACATATGTATGCTCTATGTCGTAATCAAACATAAATCATTTCAAAAAATAATAATAATTTCATAAGATATATACTTTATTGCGCAGAATTACGGTTCTTCTCTCATTTACTCTTTTGTAATATTTTCTTTATTGTTTCATACAGATCAAGACATGGAATTATGGTGAATACGGATATTATTATTAACCAGTGGAAGATAGAATTAAGCGAACATACAAAAAGTTTTCCACCCAGAAATTATATCAAACATGATTCTCAGTACTGAGGATCCAAGCTTTAGAATCTTATTATTAATCTTTCCTGAGATTTTTATAGTGTAGGATGCGAGAACAAATATTGAGTAACCAATTACAAACATTAATGAGAACTGCAACAATGATGCAAGCAGTATTCCATATGCAATTATTGTATTAGATATTGAATATGCGAGGAAAAAGATACACAAGGGAATGTCAAGAATTAGGAGAATAATGCTAAATATTAGCATTACAAGCGATCCGATCGCGTATCTTTTTGTTATATTGTACTCTAATTTCATTCTAAATCTTTTGCTTACTAGTGGTACCACAATTAAACATATGAAAAACAAAGGTATTAAACCAGAAATTGCAGTCATTATTGTAAATAAGGTTTCATTAAATTCATTTATTACAATATCATATCGGAGTTCAGATGCGTATTCGTATTTTTGAAGAAATGTTGCTCAAAAGTAGTATCCAAAAGCAAGGAGCTCTAATAATCTTTCATCAATATCGGCTATATCCCATCTAGATATAATCTTTCCGTTAATTTCAAATTCCCTTGCGAGAGACTTTGGAATTTTTGGAATTCTTCTTGTAATTATTAAAACATAGATATGAACGCGTCCAGAGTACAAACTAGAGATGTATAGTGGAAACCATGTGTGATCTGTTTTGAATTTTACAATCAATGGCTGAATAAAATTTGTATCATTTGAAACATTAACGATATCCACAAGAAAATATTTATATCCTTTTGCGACATAATTTGAGAGAATGAAAAATTGCGAGGGGTTAATCGTAATACTGATATTGTATTTACTTGCATAATCGAGTATGCAATTCACTAAATTCTCTTTTTCAATTTCTAGACATATTAGATGATGTTGACCGAGAACTTTTTCAAAAACTAATGTTACTTCTCCAGAACTATACGTTGGTAGTCCTTTTCCAAATTCATATTCATAATACATTTCTACTATTTTCTTTAAACTATCAGTGTTTCCTAGCTCAACACTCGGGACTGATGGAAGAGGAAGAATTTGAACTCCAACATCTTTTTGATAGGCATAAATTGATGTCCCTAATAGCATCACTTCATAATTATTTTCCCATGAAATCGCTACAATTTGATATGGTTGTGAGAGAATATTATCTGGATTAGTAACAATGATCATAGTATCACAATTTAAAGGCATCGCAAGTAGAGAAATAGTAAGAAACAAAATAAACAATGATAGTACTTTGCGCATTTTTAAATACCTAATTATAAAATTTATTCTCAAACGTTCTTGTT
>JAHKLH010000003.1 GCA_029856635.1 Candidatus Njordarchaeota archaeon | reverse complement strand
TATTTGCATAATGCCATAGGCTTTAAAAAATGTGCAAAAGAGTCGTCATGAGCGTTTATGAAAAAATGCGTACAATACATTTGATAATCAAATTCTTCAATTTGCGGGAATAATGGGCCCGGCGGGATTTGAACCCGCGACCATCGGGTCTCTCTCCTTGTTTTTTTCTCCAGGGCACCCAATTTGGTGGTTAAAAGCCCGACGCGCTACCTGGCTGCGCCACGGGCCCAAGTCAATATCCATTAATGATTTAATGATAATCATTTTTAAAATTTGAAATTCTATACTGTATATGCTTTAGCATTGTTTCATATGAAATAGGATACTTTAAAGTTCATACTTAAACGTGATGATCCTTAGGTTACTATCCTTTTCAATTCAGTTATCACTTGTTTTGTATGCTTCCTGTCTTTTCCAACACAGCACAAAATTTCCTCTCCGATCTCCTCATAATCAACATTGTGTTGTTCTGCGACGTATTTTGGAATTATCGCTACATCTGCTCTGCCATTCATCACCGCATTCAATGCTGCTGAATCAGTTCCAACAGGAAGAATTTTGGATGCGTATTTTCTCGCAATTTTTATTAATGCTGAATCTCTTCTCGCGGCTACTGTTTGAATTTTTTCTCTAGCTTTAGTGCATACAATTTTTCGCCTTATTTTTACCTCACAATTTATTTCATCTTCGGGAAGACAACTAATGCTTACGATATCTGCTTCTCCTGTTTTGAGCATTGTCTTAGCAATTGAGTTTCCTGTCTTAATGAAATATGCTCTTATTCCTCTTTTCCACAAGGCTTTTATTACAGTTTCAAATTTTTTGTCCCACGATCCTGCAATGATTATATCTGCCCATTTTCTCGTGAAATAAGATGCTTCGATTTCACTGTTTTCTTCGATTTTCTCTTGTAATTCGCCTATGGAGAAAATTACATTTGCTCTTCCAAATGTAAGAACTGATGACGATCTTGCGGGGAGGGGTATTAGAATGCTTCTTCCTTTCTCTTTTTTTAGAATTGCTGTCTTGAAAGTTCTTCTTCCACGTGTTCCATAAACGGACCGCAGTAAAATGCCGGTAATTTTCTCTTCGTAATGTATTGCTCCAAGCATTTTTTTGAGAGAGGGAATAAGTAGATTTCTTGTTGCAATTACCGCTGATGTGGGGTGTCCAGGTAGTCCTAAGATAATTTTATCTTGAATTTTTCCAATTAGAACTGGTTTTCCTGGTTTAACTTGAATTCCATGAACTAAAATTGCTGAATCTGGAAATGATTTTATTGCATCTCTCAATAAATCTGAATATCCTACCGAGGATCCACCCGTGCAAATTATAAGATCCGCAGTTCCAAGAGCCTTCTCTAATGCTTCTTGAATACACTCTAAAGAATCTGGAAGCTTTTTGCAAAATACTACCTCTCCACCATGTTTTCTTATGAGGCAACTCACAGTATAAGTGTTTACATCATAGATCTTTCCCTTTGATAATTCCTCCCCCGGTTCGATAAGTTCATTTCCAGTAACAAATAATGCAATTCTCGGCTTTCTTTTTACACGTACTCTTTTTATTCCAATTGAAGCAAGAAGCCCCAATGCTTGAAAATCGAGAATTTCTCCTTTCATTAAAACTAATTCACCTTTTTCAATATCGGAACCAGCAAATTGCACATTTTCTCCTGGGAAAACACTTTTATATACAAAAATGCAATCGCCTTCCTTCTCGGTAAATTCTAAAGGAACAACTGCATTAGCACCAGATGGAATCATTGCTCCAGTATCGATGGCAACGGCTTGTTTTTCATTAATTCTTATTCTAGCAGATTCTCCAATTCTTACATATCCAATCAATTTTAACTTCACTGGATTATTCTCAGAGGCTCCAAATGTATCTTCTGCACGAACAGCATATCCATCCATTTCCGCTCTATCAAATGGTGGTACATCTATTGGTGAATATATATCTTCAGCGAGAATTCTATCGCCAGCATTTAAAAGATCAACCTCCTCTGAGTCTTGGATTTCCTTTATATTACTCAGTAGTATATTTAGGGCCTCATCTAGGCTTATTAATCGCTTAAATAGTTTGCTTGCATGCACTTTTTATCACTACTACGGAAAAATTCTATTTCTAGTCTTCAATAATAACTATTTCTACCAGATCCCCGTCCCGCAGATTTAAGGCCTTGCGTAGATAAATGGGAGATACAAGCTCAATAACATTTGGAGGATGCCTTGAGAGCTCCGGCCTTACTATCACACATGGGAAAATTTTTTCCCCTTTTTTGATAAAACCATACGAAAAACGAATTGCTCCCCCCACCCGTGGTCTGAAAAGCCTTGATAACTTTAGACTCACCCCATCTGCATCATTTAAAATCACATTCAAGGTTCCTGGAAAAGGCTTCTCTTGAAATATCCTCGAAAAGAAAGAGAAGTAAGGTTCTTTGGATACGTAATAGCCTCCTTTTCCTAGCCCGCTTGTGACAACTCCTTTAACAATGATTTTTTTCATTTTTAAACCACTTTCATACATGTTGTTCCGTCGCTTCGGCCTTCGAAACTCCTCCAGATAAAACATCTAATGCTGCTTTTCTTACTCTTTCGCGATATTCCTCTAAAGTGTAAATCCTAATGATGTATAAAAACGCACGTAATGTTTCCGCTATATCAGAAATCTCTGTGAGCGATTTTATCTCACCATTTTTCATTAAGATGGAAATACGCATAGGATCCTCTGATAGAAAAGAATATGGTATCGTCGGAAGCGTAGGCGCATCAATTATTACAAAACGAGAATCTACGTTTGCTTCCTCTGCAATCATTTGCCGTAATGTTTCTCGAGTTTTTCTACTCTTCATTATACCAAGCAAATCTGCTGCAGGGAGACCAACCTTAACTAAAGCAGAAAACTCATAAGCAACTTTATATAACCTTCTATTCGCCAACCGCTCTATATACTCCCGTGATTTGTTCGCATGCAAGAGCTTTGTCCACATAACGTAATCATCATACTTAACATATTCGTTCAAATCATCGATTGCTTGACCAAGATTAAGTTCATCATTCGCTGCTTTCAGTGCTTGGTCAATTAAGATTTGCGCTGCACGAGATGTTTTATGGAAATATATCGCTTGAAAACAAAGCGCCCTACCAAGTAACATCATCTCTAATGCTTGTTTTGCTTTCTCATGAATTACAATGTGATTATTCTCAACATTCATAAAGAGAATAATACGCTCACTATCAATTAAACCATAAGGAACACCAGTATGATACGAATCTCTCGGAAGCCAATCAAGTTTATCAGCATCAATAGCAGAACCAACAATCTCCTTCAAGAAAGGCCTGTCTCTAACCTTTCTAATCTCCTTACCCGCAGCACACTCTGCAACGATTTCCGGATCACATCCAGCTTTTTCGATTTCAGATGAAAGCAACTCTAGAATTATCCGCCGCGTAAAATCTTCATGGTTTTTCCCATATAAATCAAGCAAACCTTCAGCAGCATGTGAAAATGCGAAATGACCTACATCATGTAGAAGTCCCGCGAGATAAACAGTTCTTTTGTCCTCCTCTGTTAGTCCATCTTCTCCCCTTTCTCTTAGTCGCTTATCTACAACATTAGATATTTTCAATGCTAAATGTGCAACACCTAATGAATGTTCAAACCGCGTGTGATTCGCAGCCGGATAAACTACTTCTGCTCCAGCTAATTGGCGTATTCTTCGTAATCTTTGAAAAGCAGGATGATCTATTATGGGTAAGGCCCAATCTTCGATCTCATAAAAGCCCCAGATTGGGTCTTTAATAATTACTGGCATCTGAATCCCACAGAAAAAGAAGTAAGAAGTTTATATTGAATATACTTTTTGAAACTATCGAAATGATAAGGAAAAATGTATACATCGATTTTATTTTACTCTCTTTTGGCTTTTGAAATAGTTTTCTACATCTTCGCGATATTTCTTGATAAATGCTTTTTCGAGATCTATTTCTAGTAAATTTGCTACAGATACTAGCCATGCTAGAACATCAGCAAGCTCTTCTTCAATTTGTTCCCGTGGTTTTTCTTTATTAATTACTGATACAAGCTCCCCTAACTCTTCAACCAACCAAAGTAAGGTTCTCCACAAGCCTCTTGCATAGTCACGGTGAAAATACGCATTTCTTATTACCTCTTGGATCTCTCTTAAAGTTAAACTCATTTTGCACACCTTATCTTAATGATAATAAGAGTAATTAAATGTTCAATATGTTGAACTTTTTATACAAATTTCTACACATTCTATTAGGGGAACTCGATGACATCAAGAGACAATTTTGATGAGTTTATAAAAAAGCTAGAGAAAATCATCGAAGAGAAAGTGGAGAAAGCGGTAAAACGTGCTCTTGAAAAAGCGGAAATTGAGATCGAAAGAAAAGAGATGAAGAAAATTGAGTATCCTCCTATTTATTTTGATATAAATAAAATTGTTTCCCGAGTAATGGAAACTGTCTCTAAAACGATGGATGAAGTTGCTAAAAGGTTATCTGAAATAGGCAAGGAAATTCGCCAACAGGAACATAGAATTACTAAAATCATTCAAACACCGCTTACTAAAGTTATTAAAATCGTTGAAACACCGTCTGGTTCACTGCCATCAAAGCCAAAAGAAAAAGTCAAAATTATACGTTTTGATGAGGAACGCACCATTGATACGCAGAAGATTATGTCTGAAATTCGTCAAGAAATTGAGAATGCATTGAAAAAAGAACTTAAAAAATCGCTAGAGGAAGTTACTACACATGTGTCCGAAGGAAAACCAAGTTCAGAAACGCTAGATTATGCTGCGGAAATTTTTGATGTTCTTGCAAATAGGGAAAGATTAAGACTTCTCTTTCTCTTGGAAGAAAGGGATCGATATTTTGTTGAATTAAAGGAACTGCTTAAATTAAGTCCATCATCTCTTAGACTTCATTTAACAAAACTAATGTCACTTGGACTTGTTTCGCAAGAAAAGGCTCGTGGGAAATATTATATAACTGAGAAAGGTAAGCATTTGCTGGCATTTCTGAAACAATTCCTCACTGATTTCAAGAGGTATATGGAGGAAGAAGGGGGTGAAGCATGAGAGATCTTTTAATGTTTATCATTGGTTCATTGTTAATCTTCTTCGGATTAATAATTACATCTTTTGGATACCTGTTAATCAGCCTTGGTGTGTTATTAATTATGTTTGTTGGCATTGTTCCTAATGAATTTGTGGCTATTGTAGGAAAACACTCAAAACTCGGTTGTATTGTAAGTAGATTTGGCATGTTTCTGATGATCTTATATGCTCTTTCATGGTATATAATTTCACCAATTGTACCCGCGATTCTTTATGCTGGAATTTTACTCATCTTCATTGGGTACATCATTGGAAACATTCGTCTATCATCCACTTCATTCGCACTTGCAGGAGCATTTAATGGATTATCTATGGCAAGTTTAATCTCAATTTCAGCATTAATGCTTTTCAAACTAACCAACTATTTCGATTTGTTACCAATGCTTTTAATAATTCTATTCTTTGGATTAATTGTAGGTCTAATTCTTTCCATCACTGCGACAATTAATCCATTTACTTCATCGGAAATCAAACTGCGAAAAATGTACGTTACAATGACAAATGTTGCGATAAGGTTGAACAAATTTGTTCAAATTGGCATTGCCCCTAGTTCTATCATATACTCTGCAAACATCGATTCTATATTATTCCTCGGAATAATCGGTCAAACGTCCATCATAATTAATCACAAAAGATTTCAAATTAAGAGAGAATTACCAGAGAATGTTATACTCTTTTTATCAAGAACATTACTTAACGAATTCAAAGAAACCTTAGCTAGTGCTGTAATTCCCGCGGACGTATATTCACCTAGTGGCAGAGTTATTGAGGGGTATGAAGTAATCAGAAAAACATTTGATATTCTCAAGGGCGGCATAACTCACATAATATTCCCGTTCTTTGAAATATTCCGGTCACCACATTTAGAATATATGTGCATTGGGCCGTTTATAATCGTGCGAACACCATTGCAGAAAACATTCAGATTACTTCCATTTATTCCCTCAACAATGACCATTTACGCTGCTGATGGAAAAATAATTCTAAAGAACAGCACAATTGCAATTACAGAAAATAAGGTAATCTTTAGAAAACATAATGCTTTAATTTCATTAACTCCCGAAAAAACATATGTAAGACTACCATACCATAATCCACAGATTTTATTAAGCATATCCCCAACAGGATCCTGGATTAGAATAAACTCTATTAGGACGCGTATAAAAACACCAAATTACATAGAATACATCGGATTAAACAATAAATTGATTATTCACAGAAACAAAGTTATGTGGAATGGTCACGTTTTCTTCTCTCAAACACTTTCAAAGGAACTAATCTCATCATTTAATAGATTATCATCAGAAATAGAGCGCACAGTCGTAACAGAAGCTCTTAAGGAATTTCTTTGAAAACATCTTTGCAATTTTTGAACTAATCGGGAAAAAACATGGACGTCGCTTTTATAATTGGTCCTGCCGGATCTGGAAAATCAATGCTGACATCAGCTTTGGCTTATTATCTAGACCAGCGAAGAATCTTTTACGCTACTCTGAATTTAGATCCTGCCGTTGAAGATCCTAGTCTTCATTACAATCCTACAATTGATGCCAGAGACTGGGTTAAAACGTCAGAAATCATGAAGAAATTTAAATTAGGCCCCAATGGTGCGATCATAGCTTCTTGCGATATCTTGGCTGCACATGCAGATAAAATCAAAAAAGCTATTAGTGAGTTGCGAGCTGACATATTAATTGTTGACACTCCGGGGCAGCTCGAAGTATTTGCTTTTCGTCCATCTGGTTATGAAATTTTTAGAACAATTAATGAAATTGAGGGAACTCGTAGTTTGATTTTGTTCTTGATCGATCCTTTTCTTTGTAAGAGTGGTTTGAATGCGATTCTTAGTGTCCTTCTACTTTCATCATCCATTTTCTGGCGGTTCCAGCTACCAGTTATCGATGTCGTAACAAAGAGGGATCTTCTTCCCAGTGAAGAATTAGATAAAATCTTGTACTTCCTCGAGAACCCCTCTGCAATATTTGATGAACTTAAAGAATTTCCTGTAAGGGATATAGCTTTAGAGTGGGAGGCAATGGTAGCCGAATTTGAGGAGATATTCGCTAGAAAGGAGATAATCGCCGTTTCGTCAGAAACTGGTGAAGGTATTGCAGATTTATTCGCAAAAATGCAAGAGGTCTGGTCAAAATCTGGGGGAGTCGAAACTTAATTAAATATTTATAATCTCAAAAATTCAATGAACAAAAATTATCAATGTTCACTAAGAAAAACCACTTTAGCCTCTATTTCTTCATTTTCAGCATACTTGATAAATCTGACTAAAACATCCCGTGCTTTTGCAATTTCGTTAAGAGAAATATATTCACGATGAGTATGAGCGACGGATAAATCACCTGGGCCAAAAATAATTGCTGGAATATTCTTCTCAGCAAGTCTTGTCGCATCAGTCCATGCAGGGTAAGTCTCGAGAATTGGTAGTATTCCTGCTTTTTGCATACAATCCATGAATGCATCAACAAGTTTACCAGTGGTTTTCCACCCATTTGAAAAATCAACTATTTCAAATCTTGCGTTGTATTTAGCAAGAATTTCATTAAGTTCATTATATGTTTTTTTCCAATCATTTGTGGTAATATCAATTAGTACTCGACATGTACTTGGGGTAACGTAAAGGTCTTCCCTTCCAGCATGAACTGATATGATCCTAAATGAAAATCTCTGTTTTAGAGAGCTTAGAAATTCCATGAATTTTGAAAAAGCATCGGATTCGTTCGGTATTGCTCCATGTTTTTCCTCTCCAATAAATTCAATGAGAACTTCTAAATTTCCTTTTGCGCTATCTGCTAATTTGAGAGAAGTTGGTTCTAATATAAGAGCATTTTGGGGATAGTACTGATTTACATATGCCAAAGACCCACTCCCCTCTTCTTCTTCGTCTCCTACAAAAACGATGCTAACATTATTTAATTCCTTAACCTCGCTTAAAGCCCAAATTAATGTGACAATTTGTCCTTTTGCATCGCAGGCTCCTCGACCATAGATTTTTTCGCCTTCGACACGTACTGGTATTTCGCCCGGGACAGTATCTAGATGCGTCATAATTGCGACTATTGGTGATTTTCTCGGATTAACAATTAGATTGCAAGATGATTCGCTTAAAAATTGAATTTTTACTTCGAAGCCTAGTTCTTCTAGAATTTCAGTTAACATGCAGGCAAATTGAAACTCTTGGCGTGAGTAGGATTTAATCCTCAAAAATTTGAGCAAAAGTTCTTTTGGGTTAATTTTCAAAATTAACACCAATTACAGGCGTATTTCTTCTGCACCAGAGTATTCGCTCATGAATATGCTCTTAATTAGGAAAGCCCATGGCTCAGAAAGGACAACGATACAGTCCAATTCGCTTGGGGGAACTCCTGGAATCAGCATTGTAATAGCACCTTCCTTATCATCAATTTCTGTAGCAAAGAAACGAGGTTGTCTAATTTCTCTAATGTGTGTGAAAGGACGCTTCAAGAGCCGTTGAATTATTGAGCGATGTTCAGGATGACCTCTATTAAAGCACGTCAGAATGTAAACTCTGCAACGCTCTGGGAGCTCTAATATTTTTTTCCATGGCAAATCAGTAGGGTCTCTAACTGCTATGTAAACAACTCTTTTTGCTCTTGTTAACATGTCTCTGATGTGTGCTTTTATGCTTTCCAAGCCCTTAACTTGGAAGAACGTTGGAACTTCTACCGGAGTTTCTTTCTTGCGTATTTCCTCATATAATTCGCTGAAGATGTTCTTCGTGTCTTCAAGTGCTTGTCTCATTTGTTGCAATGATTTGCTGATGTTTTCTATTAGGGTCTTCTCAATTTGGATTTTCAATTTATTCGCACTATCCTCAACCTCTTTCATTAAACTTGATACGGTGTTCTTCATTTTCTCACTTAGTTTATTAGCAAAGTCTTCGGCTCTTTGAGAAATTCTATTAGATAATCCCGTAATACTTTCTTGCATAGTATTCATTGATTGTGTCTTTACTTCTTCAATTCTTTTGCTTGTTTCTTCTATTTTGGAATTCAACGATGAAATCATGCTTTCCATTGTTTCATTCATTTCATTTACGAATTTACTTCCAGTTTCTTGCATTCTAGATTTTGTGCTTTGCTCCATGCTTTCGAGGGATTTTTTGAATGTGTCTAGGGAAGTCTTTACCTGTGCTTGGAAATCATCAAATGTTTTCCTTAGCATAGCACTTATTTGCTCTATTAAAGTTGCTAATGCATCAGAAAGGACTTTCATTGATGATTCAAATTGTTTCATTATTCCTTCTCTCATTTCACTGAGACTTGCACCTATTTGCTCTATTACACTTTGCATCATTTTCTGTGTTTCAGAAGACAGTTTTTGCATTCCTTCTGAAATGGATTTTGCTACTGACCTAATTGATTCCATTGACGTTGCCGTAGCTTCCGTTAAACTCTCCAAAATATTTTTGCTCGTTTCTTCTATTGCATCAACTGTAGATTTTGTGAAATCTTTCGCTAGGCTTGTAATCGATTCTCTCATTCCTTTTAAGCTCACTTCAGTTGCTTCAGATATTTTTGACTGAAACTCTGCTATAGCGTTTGCTGTTTCTTTCGTAGATACTTCAACAGTTTTTCTAATATTTTCCATAAAAGCATCAAACGATTTTCCGAAATTCTCTAATTGCGTAACGAAAAGTGCATATGGGGCGATCATTTGATAACGAACCGGAACTGTTTTTAATTCAACTACCAAATTGTGTTTTTTCAATTCCTCAATTGCTTTATCAACCTCTTCTGCGGCAATTTGAACAACACTTGCAATTTCTGATTTAGATATTGGTCCAAGTCCAAGACAATTCAAATAAACCTTGATGGCAGTATCAGACAATCCAATATTTTTAAGTATGATACTAATACTTGACATGTTTTTTAACCTTTGTCCTTAATAAAAAATATATGTCACTTGTGCGTCAAAATTGTTTCGATTTCATATCTTCAAAGAAATCTTCAATAGAGATTTCTTTCACATAATCATACCTATGACAACGAATCTCTCGTTCTCCACAAACATATTGATCTGGTAGCTCTTGAAAACATTGTGAAGTAGCGTATGGGCATGATGTAGAAAACGGATAACCAGATCCTGAAACTGAAAATTTGAATGAATTTTAAGGGATTCCGCGGATGTAAATTAGTAACTTAGAAAAAGGATGCCAAGGATTTCAAAAATTTCATTCGTAGGCGCACACTCAAGAGAAACACCACTGAGGAGAACAACTATTCTATCTGCAAATTCAAGCGCCCACCTAATATCGTCTAAAAGCATTAACAAGGAGAACTTATATCCTCCTGAACCTTTCAAAAAGATCCATTATCTGAGTTGCCAACGCATAGTCTATGTTTGCTATCGGATTATCAGCTATGATAAGATCCGGTTTTAGAAGAACCGCCATTGCAATTAAAACCCTACGCTTCATTCCCTCACTAAGTTCACTAGGACCCTTTAATGCATCATACTTAGACGAACCTACTTCTCGTAGAACATCTAAAATCATTTCAACAGCATGTTCCCTTAGTATTTTTGGAATAACTTTGGACTACCTCAAGTAATTGCTCCAATACAGTCATTCCTGGATACAGATAGGAACCACTTTCAAAAACTACAGCAATTCTCTTCCAAAGATACCATCTGAACTCTTCATATGACAGTTTTAAGATATTTTCTCCCTCAAACAATATTTCGCCATCAACTATAGTGTTATTTGGCAACGCACGAATAATACTTTTCATGAGAGTAGTCTTCCCTGATTTTGTTGGTCCAACAACAGAAACAGTTTCTCCTTCACCAACCTTTAGAGACACACCTCGCAATGCTGTTGTGTAGACCTTTTCCCATGAACAGACGTAACATACGTCACTCTTAAATTCCTTATTTCGAGCAAGCAGGTCGCCCCTACGAAGTTTTCATAAGTTTACCAGCATAATGCTCCGAAATCAATTCGAAACCAATACAGTTAGCCATTATTGGATCTGGTGGAATTAATATCTGAGATGCACTTCGAACTAATTTTCTTTCAAGCATTACATCACGAATATATTTGCCAAATACATATGAACCTCCTCCAGTTAGGATGTAGTATGAGATTATTGCGTCTGGAGGAAGTCGATCTAGTAGAGCTTCAAGTCTATCAACGATGATTCCTGCTATAAATCGTGATATTTCTTCAATTTGCTTAGAAATATCATAAACCATTCCACTTATGCTTACTAGCTTCTTAGGTGATTCAATAACTTGAATTAAGCTTTCGGGCTCTATAAATCTTCCAGTTTGCTCCGCTAACCAATCTGCGAGTCTTGATGCTAATGTATCCACTGCTTCTCTAATTGAACCACTTGCAGTTCCAAGAATCCTTCCTTTGTAAATTGTGAGAAAGTCTGTTGATCCAAATCCTATGTCAATAATTATAGAATCCCTAGCTTTCTTTTCACCAATACTTCGAAGAAGAAAATACCAAGTTCCATATGGTTCTGGCAAAATTGGCGCAGCAACAATGTGAACTGTAATTGTTCGTTTTTCTCCAGTTGCATCATTTTTTACAGTAATTGTGTGCGTACCCTTTAATGCATTTCCAAGTTCTTCCATCTTCTTTGAACCAGTACCGACTGGAACTCCAGTTGTTACAACAACGTAATTTTCTTTTTGTGTTAAAACTAGAGCTAAAGCTGCTTTTACAGCAATAATTGCATCTTCTACGCTCTTTACAAGTCCCTCTCTTGCAAGCCATCTTTTTGTAGTGGACTGTAAGCGTGCTAATTCTCCTACATACCATTCTCGGCCTTTATGTTCGATTACTAAATTTGAAAGCAAAGACTTATCTTCTATTAAACCTCGAAATCCGGGTCTTGGTTCACCAATTACGCTTGGGAACCTTAGTTTTCTCGTTCCAAAAGATATTTTAATTGTTGATGTACCCAAATCAATGCCTATTGCTTGTAATCTACCCACGACTCCCATTTAAGGTCACCTTTCACAGAAGAATCATAACCAAACTACTTAATATGTTATTTATTGTTTAACTAACTATTCTGCATTAAATACGCTTTCGTATTAAGAATAGTATGGTTGTATTCCTCATTTTTCTAGTATACAATAGCATTATTCCTGAACCTATTTTATTTTTTCTCTCGTTTTATGGGTGTTACAATGTATGATGATTTTCTAAGTAAGTTCATTAATTGCATCAAGCAGGAATACAAAACTCAACCAATGATTGTCTCACTCGCACCGGGTCGAGCTGATTTCCTAAATACACACCAAGATTACAAAGGATTACCTGTCGTTCCAGCTGCATTAAATTTATATGTAGGTATCGGAATTCTGCGTTTTTCTGATAAGATTATAGTAGACTCCTTGAATTTGAAAGAAAAGGGAGAAGAATTTCGTGATGAATTCCCAATAGAAAAATTGGAATTAGTAGAGAATAGATGGTTTGGGAATTATCTAAGAGCTTGTATAATTGAATTTACAAGACGCGGATTTCAATTAAAGAAGGGATTTCATGCTGTCATTTGGGGAACAATTCCGATTGGCGCAGGATTAGGAAGTAGTGGTGCATTAGAAGTAGCGTTTGTTAAACTCTTGGCTGAATTAGCAGACATAAGGTTATCACCTACTGAGATTGCAGAAATTGCATATATAGCAGAACATGACATTATGAAAATTCCATGTGGACGTCTTGATCAGTATGCGTCTAGTTTTGGTAACATAATTGTTCTCTATCCCAAACCGCCTGTAAGGGCAGAAAAGATATCAGCTGATCTTTCTTTGGCGGTAATTGATTCTGGAATTAAGCATGCTACTGCGCAAATACATCCAGTTAGACAAAGAGAGTTAGATTTAGCTTTGGAAATGTTGAGAAATCTTCCTAATTTGCCAGAGAAATTGAGGAGTAAACTTCGTGGACGATACTATGAAGTTGCTTGGGATCAAATTAAACTTGAGGAAATACAAAGATTTCTGGATCAAATAGAAGATACGTTAGAAAAGCGAATTGAATTCACGTTACGTATGAATGACTTAACCATTGTTGCGATAAGAATTCTTAAGAAAGAACCCTTGACCAAGCGAGATATTGAAATTCTTCAACGAGAGAGAATAGAAATCACAAAGAATTACTTTAAAATACTCGCGGAAATAATAAACAAACAACATGAATTACTTCGAGATTTGTATGATGTAAGCTTGCCTGAATTAGAGAAAATAAGAAATATTGCTCTCGATGCAGGAGCACACGCAGTAAAAATATCTGGAGCGGGACTTGGAGGTTGTTTGATTGCTCTCGTTGATAAAGAGAAGTTCCCTAATGTAAGAGATGCATGCATTAATGCTGGAGCTAAAAGAGTTTGGTTTTGTCGTATATCAGATGGCGTAAGGCTTATTTACTTGTGATTATTCGTCGTATTTTAACCAATAATCGCTAGATACAAGATTTTCAAAATTGGATTAAGAGTGACATGAGCAGCAGTTGGTAGTCATAAATAGATTACGGTTTTTTCGAAGCATGATTAATCAGCATTAGACTAACAGTATGATAGTTTAAAATCCTAATCAACCCAATATTCTGGTTGAACACTATTTCTAACTTTTTCCTCTCCTCTGAATCTCCATTGACCTGTTTTAGGTTTAATAATTTCAATTTCTAAGGCCTCCGTTGTTGCATCACTAAGCAGAACCTCATATTCCCCAGGAACCATAACAGCGCGTACTTCTATTTCTGGTGATTCTTTATCTTCAGTAATCACACTTATTTTTACAGTACCAAGAATATAAGCACTAACATCGCTTCCAACAACCCTATATCTTTCACTAACTACGCCTTCGAGCCCTAATCCCAATCTTCTTGCAAGTGCTAGTGGTACATGAATCTCAGGAACATCACTTTCGTAGCCACTATTAACAAGTGCTGCTGTGATTATGGACTTATTATTACTACGTATTCTCAACTTTACTCTTACTCCCAATTTTCGTCCCCTTTTGTACTCTAATAAATTTTCCAAATCTCTTTTTGGCACGTCTTAGTAGTTCTATTTTTAAAGGAACAAATTTTCCAAATCTTTTTGTAGTCATTTCTTTTACCCAAAGTATAAGAGAATCAAATCTACATTTATTTGCAATAATTCATTCAACTTGACGAATCCACATTACTTTGAAACCATTCGTATAAGATAACTCATTAATTCTAGATAGGCTATTGTTTAAAATAATCCAATTTTTATTGCATCTTTCTTTGGTCACCATGGCACATTAATTGCGGAAACATCCATTATTCTTGATTTTACTTTTAAAACTTTTCTGCTTTAAAATAAAACTTGTGATTTATGATGAGACCAGTCACCATCAAAGGCAAAAGAGTTGCACTTGGATTACTTATTGAAGAAGATCTTGAAAGACTTTGGAAGTGGGTTAATGACAAAGAAGTAACACAGTTCCTTGCGATGTTTCCTAGAGTTATTTCAAAAGAAGAAGAACAAAAATGGTTGCAAAGAGTTTTACAGGGAGACTCAAACATAATCTTTGCGATCTTGTTGCTCCCTAATCTAGAGCACATTGGAAATCTTGGATTACACAAAATTGATCTAATTGATCGAAACGCTGAACTTGGGATTTTCATAGGAGAAAAGAAGTACTGGGGACAAGGATTGGGCGAAGAAGCCATCATTTTGGCACTTGATTATGCGTTTAATGTATTAAATCTAAAGAAAGTTTACCTGAAGGTTTATGAATTTAATAAAAGAGCCATTAGGTGCTACGAAAAAGTCGGATTCAAGCTCGTTGGAAGACTTAGACAACACCTCTTTCGTGGAGGTCGATGGTGGGACGTTCTAATCATGGATATTCTTGATGAGGAATTTAGAAGAAAGCATAGAAGCATAATAGCTCAAATGTGTAAGGATGTATTTAAATCTTGAATTTCATACACAACTAATTCACATTCTCTGGAACTAGAAAACTTCTGCTAAATCCTCATGTAAATTTGATCTCAAATTATCAGTCGTAAATAAATGTAAGCTTGTGTATTTTTATGGGGAACATAGCATGCGTGTGAGACGATCGGTAATTCTCAAATTCAAAGGAAAAGAAGCTAAAGTGGATGCGTTATTTGACACTGGCTCAAGTTTCACAGTAATGAGTACGAGAAGATTCGTTGAATTATTTAAGTGCGAGGATTGGGTTACTCTTGCAAGACCATATTATGCGTACCTCTTAAATGGCAATAAAATAAAATTGGATAAGTATGTTATCATAAGCATTATTATTGACGATTATGAGATAGTAGATCTTGTGCACCTAAGTGATGATATTGTTACTCACATCAGAAAAAATGACAAGTTGGTCAAATTACCAGATATTATAATTGGTGCAGGAACCATGGATAAATATGGCATAGAAATTTCCGCTGAAAAAGGAGTAATCTTTCGAGAGTTATTGCTAATTTAGGTAGCTAACACTACTAGATTTGATAAATCCTAACAGAAAAACCCTTGTTTTCATAAGGCGTCGATTCAAACTAAAAAAATGAACCGTTAAAAAGTATGAGACACATTACCAAACTTTGGATACTCTTGAATATAACTAAATTTCAAAATTGATGAAATTCAAAGAAAAATAATTCAAAAATACAGAATGATTCTAAAATTAAATGTTATTGGTTACTAAAGGTCTAAGAACTTCCTTTTAGCTTCTCGAGAAATCTTCCATATTGTCTAAGAATTGCCATTGCACGAACAGCCCTGTACGGCTCGGGATAACAGGGAATTCCGTGCTCTTTTAACCATGCCGAAGCTTTTTCGCATTCAATTCCTCCAATAAATGATACTGTTAATGGTTTCCCAAGATGCTTATTGCGTTCCCAAACTTCATATAATGCCTTCGCCACCTCCATCGGACTAGTGATCGCGGTGTGACAATAAAGTACAATAACGCCATCAACCTTGGAATTCTGAAGCGCGAGCTCCGTCGCACGAGCATACCACTCATCAGTTGCCATTCCTGTCATATCGATCGGGTTTTTCGTCGAAGCGAACCAAGGTACGAATTTTCTTATCTCCTTTTGTAGGTCTTCTGGAGTATCCCTTAATGGTATACCAAATTTCTCTGCCGAATCTGTCGCCAAAACGCCCGCACCGCCACCGTTTGTTATTACAATTAAATTATCGCCTTTCATTGGTGGCATCAGAGATAATGCTAGTGCACCATCAAATAATTCATCTAAGCTCTCTACTCTTATTACTCCTGCTTTCTTAAAGGCTGCATCGTAAATTCTTGCGGAGCCAGCCATTGATCCAGTGTGTGACATTGTAGCTAATGCTCCACGTTCACTCATCCCCGCTTTACATGCGATTATCGGTTTTATTGGTGTTGTTTTCCTGCACGCTTCAACAAATTCGGGTCCTGCGTCAACGCCTTCAATATACATTGCAATACAGTTTGTGTCTGGATCGTCTTTGAAATACAAGATAAATTCTGAGAAATCTACATCTGCTTTGTTTCCAACAGAAACTATTGTTGACATTCCAATCTTGTGCTCATGCGTCCATCCAATGAGACCAATTATAAGAGCGCCAGATTGGGAAATGAATGCTATTTTTCCTGGATATGGAAGAGAAAATGCAAAGGATGCATTCATTTTGTTTGGTGCATCGATAACACCGACAATGTTTGGCCCGATAAGTGGAATTCCTGCTTTTCTTACCATTGTTACGATTTCATCTTCTAGTTTCTTCCCTTCTGGGCCTACTTCTGAGAATCCCGCTGTTATCATTGCTATTGCTCCTACTTTTTTCTCAATGCAGTCTTGAACAACTGGTTTCACTATTTGTGCTGGAACGCATATTACTGCAAGATCAATATCATCTGGGATTTCCTTAACACTCTTGTAGCATTTTAATGGAATTTTTTTGCCATTAACCTCGACTTCTATCTTATTGGCTTTGGGATTAACTGGAAATATTTTTCCTTGATAACCGCCTTCAAGTAATCGCTTGACTACTTGATGACCAATCTTATTTGGATTTCGCGATGCACCAATGATTGCAACTGTTTTAGCTTTAAATGCACGATGTAATTTTTTAACATAGTCATAGCGGATGTGCGGTATTCTCATTCTTATCATCTACATTTATCCAATTATTGTTAAAATTGAGAGTAAGATATTGATGTGCATGAATACTTTCAAATGCTTTTTCATGAAACATTAATACATTTTCCTTTTTGAATTTATTCCAAAAATTAGTCACGGAGCTTATCAGCAAGTTCTATAAAACCTTGTCCATACGAAAAGCTAGTTAGTGCGGACAGGAGTAAGATGAGAAGAAAGATGTATTGAAGCATTTGATATGAGTGTACATTTGAGATACTGAATGTAAGATACAATGTTAATAATACTAACAGACTTGCCGTACATATGATCAATATGATGCTACCTGCAACTAACGACATTATGTCCTTCTTTCTACCAATAACCAAAAATTCTTTAGCGAGTAAAAAGAAAGAGAAGCCTAGTAAAATGAGTAGTACCAAAGAAACGATATTGTAATAGATAATTAATTCATGCATATGAGGAATCATTAGTAGTACTACTAAAATGAAGAATACACTGATTGATATTTCGTAGAATTTTATCGCTAAAGCGAACTTTGTATTTGGAAATATTTCAGTCAATTTTCTTGCAACATAGATCAATAACACTCCAAGAAAAAGTGCATACAAGATAATTGCTAGAAGAATCCATGGAATGTATTCGGAGCTAATTGGTATGTAAAAGATTCCTTCTGTAGAAAGGGAGTCTAAGAAAGACAGAAGATCGAAGATTGCTGATAAAACTAAGAACTTACCACAATATGAAATTTTTTTTAACTACATTTTGTTTCATTCTTTTCACATAATTCGTTTACATAAAATTAATGATATAAAACTCACTATTATGATATAAAAGCTTCTGTTTTATTAATATAAAAAATATTTGACTCGGATTGGTCAACTAGAGTTCGCATGTATTGTATCATGAATTTGAGTACTATTTACTAAGATTTGTCATCGCGCTGACCAAAAAATGAATAATTGTTAGTAATTTATCAATTTAGGAACGAAAGCTCTTAAATGTTCCAAAAAATGCTAAGCTTTGAGTATTTGCAAATTGTAGGAAATCAATACTCATAAGTGTGAAAACATCAGAAAGGGGATTACTCATCATGTCTCAGCTCATGGCTGTGTCATCATCAAAAATAAAAAGCGAAAATTTTTGTTTATTTTTCAGAATGATGACAACAGCGGTCGCTGAATAATGATGAAAGGGAGCTTCGCTGACTTGGTTAAATATTATCCTAATCCTGGATACAATATTGAATTTGGGGATGTATTTTGAATTTTGAAAATGGAATTCCTAGAATGTTTTCTCGTTTAGTTTTAGCTGGAATTAACCCTGTGAAGCTTCAGAATAAAACTGTTGCAATACTTGGTGTTGGTGGAATTGGCACGGTTATCGCAGAAACTCTAACGCGTGTGGGTGTTGGAAAATTAGTTTTAGTTGACAAGGATTTAGTTGGCCCTGAAAATTTAAATCGGCTTGGGTTCTCACCGAGCGATATAGGTCTTCCCAAAGCAGAAGCTTTTGCTAAGAAACTTCTTGAATTTAACAAGACTAGAAAACACCTTAGATTAGATGTTGAATGGTATCATGTTAATATAATCAATTGGCCAAAACTGGATATGATCATTAAATCTGCTGATATTATTGTGACTAGTTTTGATAATTTAGACGCTAGATTAGAAGTAAATGAGCGCGTTGTTAAAAACAGAAAAATACTTGTTGATTGTGGAACAAGCTTAGATGGCTGGTCTGGCCGTATTAATGTTGTAATTCCTGGGAAAACTCCATGTTTGGCTTGCTATTACGATCCAAGTATGATTTACGGCGAGAGAGAAAGTTGGTGGACTGCACCATGTGGTGCGAGCCTTCCGACAACGATGACGATCGTGGCTACTTTAGCTTCAGACCAAGTTTTGAGAATTCTTCTTAATCTAAAAGGAGTTTATTCTAGAATACTGGTCTCTCTTAGAAACGATATCATTATACGGCCATTCCATATGAAAAGAAGAAAAAATTGTGAGATTTGTGGTGAGATAAATGAGTGAAGAAAAAGAAGAAATAAAGCTTGTTGTAATTGATACTCCTCGAGGAAAAGTTCCTCTTGCGGATTCTCTTGAAAATATTTTACGTGCATTCAATAAAATTCTTCTTAGGACAAATGATAATTTGGACAAATTAGCTGAAATTCTGAATAATTTTGGGAATAAGCTTCAAGATTTATTAAGAATACTGAAACACGTTGAAAGCACACAGGAAAAAATACTTGAGCTTTTGCTAGAAATAAATGCAAAAATTGAGTCAGTAAAAGAAGAGAAAATAATTAGCGTAAAGAAGACAGAGGAAGAAAAAATACCTCTAATAGAAATAAAAAAGACGACGAATATATCCCCAACATTCTTGCTTAAATTATCAGAAATCCTCCGTGAAAATGGTTTTGCCGTGGTTGTTGGTAATATAGATAAAGCTCGCGCACTTATTCGCACATATGCTGATAAGGTTGGACGAAAAGCTGCGGAAATAGATGGTACCAGAATCAAATTACTTGAAAATTACTTTGAAAAGCTTGAGGAAATCTTGTCAGAAAAAATCGTAGTTCTTATAAAAAATGCTGATAAAGTGTGGGGAAGAAATGCAAGCATGAGCGAACTTTCACATTTAACACTATTTCTTAAGAACTCCATCAAAAGAATAGGTCTTTTAATAATGCATTACGACAATAAAGAAAACGTACCAGAAATAATTAGCAATAAGGCAATAATTACACTAACATGAATTTTGTGTAGGTGTCATAAATGAAGCAACAATATAAATGAAACAAATAGGAAGAAGATTTTTCAGAGCTTATGACCAATACAGCCCAAAACAAGGCAGAACATCGTCACTCAATTTGCACACAATGCTTAGTTGTGCCTAAATGCTTGCTTGCATATCACATCATTTCATCCCAAGTTTTTATTCCTCTTGATCATTGGTGCAACGAATTCATGAATTTTTCACTGCAGTGAAACATGATCGATTTGATGCAATTTAAGCTAAAGTATATATTTTTAGCTCAGTACATAACATTTTTCGTTAAATGTGGGATCTTGTTTCATCATTAATTGAGCTAAGATTAGTCGTATTTTCTCTCATGGTGATGTCCACTGGACTATGTCCACTATGTTCGATTCACTCAACTTTGTTTCAGTTTTAACACAGTTCGCGATCAACAACAATGAGAGCAACCATCATAAGTTCATCACAATCCGAATAATTTGAATATCAAATCC
>JAHKLH010000295.1 GCA_029856635.1 Candidatus Njordarchaeota archaeon | reverse complement strand
TCTCTGGCGGTTATACTTAACAGATTAGAAAAGAAGGGATTAATAACTAGAGTGACACGGAATTGGTATATTATAGCTCCTTGTGAAGTATGGGAAATTGTTAAGGCAGTTTTTCCATCAGCGTATTTATCTCTTGAGTGGGCACTGCATTATCATGATATTCTCGATCAAGAAATAAGAGTAATTACACTAGTATGGCTTGGAAAAACAAAGATTGTACGTTCAAATAAATATATATTCGAACTGCATAGAATATCTCCAAAACTTTACTTTGGTTTTGACGAAAGAATGATAGCTGAACCAGAAAAAGCACTACTAGATACAATCTATATTAGAGGAAGAGTACCACCAGAACTAAATATTGAGTTATTAGATCTAGATAAGCTAAATAATTACGCAAGACTATTTCCAAGAAGGGTAAAGGAATATGTGAAAGAACTTATGCAAAAGTGAAGTCTTAAAGATATGGTCTATGAAGCGGTAGGATCCACCTATCTTCATGAGCATGGTGGGGAAATGTTTCTGTTTCTTGTGAAAATGGTTTGTTGTTCCACCAGATTTCATGTCCACAATACTGAAAATAATAACCGTAACTAATTACTTTTCCGCTTTTAATGAATTCTCTTATCTCACAGAATCCTCTAATCAACTCTACTCTGACCTTGAGATGCTCCCTATCTCCAATAATTGTGTGAGTAATCACTTTGATATTTATTACAAGATCTCCAAGGATACGTTTTATTTCCGATAGTACGTATTCAAGTCTCGTTTGATTTGAGAACATCCTCAAGAACCTTAATACGCTTTTCAATGAATGCAAGCATATCCCTTATTGCTACAAAATCTGTCCAATCTAAATCAGATTCTGGATTATCGTATCTCAAAAGTTCTTTCTCAAGGTTACCTATGGAGGTTCCGTATTTGGATGCCAACTGCTGAAGTTTTTTCATGAGTTCCTCTTTTAAGGACTTAAGTCTTTCTAACTCGCCTTTTATGGCTAAAATTATTTCTTTTCTTGCTTCCTCTGGATTTACATGGGTAACTTTTAGCATGAGGGTTTTCATTATTGCCCCTAATGATTAATTAGCCCTTATTCATTTAACTTCGCTTAAGATGACTCTTTTGCACATTTTGTTCGAGAAATTCTTTGTTTTGTTTGATTATTAATTCGGTTAGCAGTTAACGTAAAATTCTGCGTGCAATTCTAGAAATCCCTAAAAACTATACTCAATTTAGTAATTAGATAGATGATAAAATTAGAAGAACTTATAAAGCGCAAAAGGGTAAACAAGAGCGTTTAACTTTTTGCAAGGCTTTTAGCCTTTAATTATGAAAAATAAGATGATAAAGATTACTTAACTAATCTTTCTTGAATTCATTAGAATTTTCTTCTATTTCGAATAGACACAAAACCACAATTTGATTTTAGTGAAATTATGAAAAGTGAGATCAGAGTCTATAGCTCGTGGGTTATTAACAGTCTTTTCATATTAGAGCTTAAAAATATTTTAGATATTGGACTTTTGAATAGTCAGGGTGAATGAGATGAAGATTCCAGCAGTGATACGAACATTTTGTCCATACTGCAGGAAGCACACAGAGCATACGGTTAAGATTATTGAACCATCCAAGCAAAGAAGATCTTTAAGTAAGGGTCAAAGAAGAGCGGAAAGACGTAGAAAGGGTCATGGAAATCATGGAAGATATTCAAAACGTGCAATTAGTCAGTGGAAGCTTCGAACAAAGACCACGAAAAAAATTGACTTACTACTGACTTGCAAAGAATGTGGAAAGTCTCACCATAGGAGTATTAAACGTGTAAAGAAGACTCCAGAAATCGTTAAAGTATAGGTTTTAATTCGTAATAACACTCATTTTTTATGCATTCAATAATATATTCTGGATTCAATTTACTAAGATATATGGAAAGTATTTACTTATTATTTATATTAGAAAAACAGATAATTTTTCCAATTACTGTTTGTTGAGGCTGGGGAGGAAATGGAAAAATCAGTAAAGGATCTTCTTCTTGAAGTTAAGAATCAGGTTATTCCACTCATAGACTTGGCGTATGTTGCTGTCTTGCTTGGGGATCAAAGTCTTGCGGAAAAAATTATCCGTACTCGTGATTATCTAGTTAATCTACATCTTGAATTATCATATAATGCCATACTTGGTGGAAGATTTATAAGTGATGCAAGGAAAATGGTCGGTTTGATTGAATTATCCCGTGCACTTCTTGACATAGCCGATGCATGTGCAGATTTAGCAAAATGTGCGAAGGAAGGTGTTCGTCCTTATAATATCGAGCAGTTCCTTGAAGCTGGTGAAATGATTTTAGACGCAATCAAAATTGAACCCAATTCGAATTTGGCAGAAAAGAAAATTTCAGATTTAGAAAAAATGGGTATTTATGCTGACATAATTGCAATAAAGCGAAATGGTCAGATATTAGTCTATCCAAAACCAGAGGAAGTTCTTCATGCATATGACATAGTAATACTACGTGGCAGAAGTGAT
>JAHKLH010000294.1 GCA_029856635.1 Candidatus Njordarchaeota archaeon | reverse complement strand
CTTAATTTAGAATCAATAATTTCATTAATAATTTCGAATTCCTTCTTTTGTATTTGGATTCTTTCTTTCATAGATTTCAAATCTCTTGTCACTGTCTTGACATTGTTTGATAAAACATTAGAAAGTATTTCATAAAATTTCATCATTTCATCAGTAACAGATGCTGAGAGCTGTGAGATTTCTTTTAAGGACTGCTCAAGCACTGTGGTAAATTCTGTCTCCTTTTGCCGGAGTATTTCATCAATTTTCATTAATATAACATTCACAATTTCATCTGTACTAGGAATACTTCTGGTTATTCTTTCAATTTTCGTGCTAATTTCATGTAACTTGGATACAACTTGATCGGAAAGCATTGAGAAGTTGGTTTCAACCCCCTTAATTAATTCGTCAACTTGTGCTGCAATATTAGTAGTAAATGTTTCGTATGTCTTGATAATATCACTGGTGATAGAATCTATGAGAGATTCTGTTAGTGGTTTCATTTCTGAAAATTTTGATGAAAGCTCTTCTATTTTTTCACCTATCATTTGACGAGTTTCTTCAAGGATTTTGGCAATATTTAAGTGAATTTGGTTACGTAGTTGGTCAAGATGTCTTCTTATCAAATTAGCTACATTTTCGTTTATTTCTCTAATGGATAAAAAGATGTAATTAATAATGGTATCCGTTTTTTCGTGAAAAGTATCAATTAAATTTTCTGTCATTCGTTCCAAATCTCCCTGGAGATTCTGTAATTTGCTTCTAAACATATTTATTTCATTGAGAATTATTGCGTCCAAACGTGAACTACTTGTAGCCAAAGTTTTTTCAATGTCACTAATTATTGATGTGTATTCTTGCGATTTCTTTGAAACTTCCTTTAATATAGCATCTAGCTTTTGCGTTATGTTATTTTTAACTTTATTCGTAATCCCATTAATCAACTGTGAAGTATTCTTTGAAAAAGCTCCAATTTTCTCCTGAATACTCTGTGAGGATTCATCAACAATCTTGCTAAATTCATCAGAAAAAGATGTTAAATATTTTTCTATATCGGAATAGACTAAACTGGATTGTTCCTGAAGATACTCTGAAACTGATGTCAATTGTGTTGAAATATTTTCTAAAGCAGCGGATAATATCTCAAGTTGAATCTTTGGAATTAACAATGATAATCTAAGATCCTCCCTGGTCATCATCATTCACCTCTTTTAATGAGAGAATTAATTTCATTGAGGAACTTAACAAATAACTTATATGTTTTACTGATGGGACAAACATCTATAAGTAAGGTATTTGAACTAACGCTAATATGTTCTATAAGTTCTAAGAACTTTGAATGAATATTCTTGAGCAACTCACCAGGGTTATCATGCGTTTTGAGAGGTATATCAATTAAAAGTATTTTTCCAAATGTTTTAATCCTAACATTATCTTTTTCTCCTAGAAGAAATTTAGCCAATAAGAGAGCATTTTCCATGTTCTCAATAGGAAGCTGTTGCGGATTAACAATCACAATGTTTCTCGTTTTATCATATACGCACAAGATAGAGTTCAGTTGAAAGAGTATGTAATTATCGCTAGACATAAATCGAATATTGTTTTTCTTTAAGAACGAGGGAATGTCTTTTTCCTTTGTATTCATAATCCTATGGAAAAACAAATCAGCTGGAAGCACTGCATCAAATAATCGTGAGGGTTCTCTAATTCCCTTTAGTAGTTGTCTTACTTCTGAAACTCTTATTTCTAAGCATAATGGTAGTTTTGCTCTAGGGATTCCTGCTAATATTTGAACTGTTAATAGAGGACGCGATGGTCCACATAATGGTGCAAGTATCATTCGCATTCGATCCTGTACACATCTTCGGCATTTCTCTTTCACAGCCTTTAATGCTTTCTCAAGAATTTCACTACGTAATTTAGTAAATGGCTTCTGTTGTAATATTTCTAATAATTTTTCTTTACTCATACTTATCCCCTTTATGCTAAATAAAATGAGGAGTTAAAAGTGAAAAAGATGGTGGAATTAGTTGATACTCACGCCCATCTTACATTTAGGAGCTTTAAAAAGGATCTTGACGAAGTAATCGCACGTGCAAAAAAGGCTGGGATTATTTTCATTGTAAATGCCACAGTTGATGCAAAAGATTATCTAAAGGCAAGAGATCTAATGAAAAAGTATAAGGGTTATATCTATATAACACTTGGTGCCGCACCACAGAAGCTTACTCTGGAAAAACTCGATGAAATTCTTGATTTTATTGAAAAATATAGAAATGAGTATTGTGCAATTGGAGAATGTGGTCTTGATTATTACTGGGTAAAAGATTCGGAACAAAGAGAATTCACGAAAAAGGCGTTCATGCAACTTGTGGAAATAGCAAAGGAAATTGATAAACCATTAGTAATACATTGTCGCGAAGCTTTTGATGATATATTTGATATTCTTATCAAAATAAAGCCAAATGTTGTGGTATTTCATGCATTTTCGGATAAGCCATCAAATGCATTAAAAATTGTTGCTCATAACTGGTATGTAT
>JAHKLH010000293.1 GCA_029856635.1 Candidatus Njordarchaeota archaeon | reverse complement strand
CTCTAGTAGTTCCTTCTGCAACACTGGATAATTCTTCAAAAATCTTCATTGCCTCTTGATATTTTTCGCGAGCGCCTTTGATGTCATTCATTTCACTAAGAATATCACCATACACTATATGCGCTAAAGCATATCCTAACTTCGCTCTTACATCTGGCGGCGCAGTTGATTTAAGAACTGTCTCATACGAACCTATTGACATGTGTATACTATCTATTGCTTCCTCAAAATCGCCTATTACTCGTAAGATATCTGCGAGAAATCTATAAAGATCTCCTCTTAGAATCCAAAGATCCGGGACTAGAAAATGCGTTGTTTCTAATGCTGTATCTACATGCTCTATTGCCTCCTCAAGTAAGTCAATGGCCTCGTTTTCTCTTTTGGAATTGATTAGTAGTATTGAAATCAATTGTAATATTCTTGTGTAATTGCTTATTGCCTCGCCTAATTGATAATCCGATGTTATAATAGATAATAGAAATATTGTTGCTGCTTCTCTTAATCGTGCAAAAGCTGCGTCAAGCTTGTTTTTTCTTAAGAGAATTTCACCATGTGTAGCTAATGCTAAGCCATAATTGTTGAGTATCTCGGCAAATCTAAAGTCTGTTGCATGACATAGAGTCTCATACAATTTAACCGCTTCTCGGATATATGCTTCTGCCTCATTTATGTTTCCTAGTCTAACCAATACTATGGACAATGATTCTAATATCGCTCCATAGGTGCTAATAATATCGACTGTTTTTCTTTTACTTTGAATTTGCTTAGCTATTTTAACTGCTTTCTTTAAGAAATACACAGCATCAGAGTAATCACCTGTCATAATGAGAGTATTCGCTAATAATAAACTCATTTTTCCATAAAATATACCAACATCTAATTGTAATTTCTTCTTTCGAATAATACCCTCAATTAACTTTCTAGCATTTTCTAAAATTTCTCTCGCCTTCTCTATATTACCCGCCATTATGTACGCATGACCTAATAAACACATTGTTTTGAGTAAATGTTGAGTAACGTTAATGCGTTCTTTTGGAATAATCTTCGCTTTCTCTAATTCCGTCTTAGCTTTTTCCAGCATCAAAATCGCTTGATTTACTTTTCTACTCTTTAGCAATTTTCTTCCAAGCAACATGTATCCAATGCCAATATATAACTGAAGCAAATGCGTCTTCTCCTCTAATTTCTCGCACGACTTTAATAGTGATTCAAGCTCATTGATCGATACTTCGTATGTATAAGAAAAAACTCTGTGAATCATTAATTCCTTTAAATACTTCTCTTGCTCATTTCGAGGCTGGAACAAATCAAGAATCCTCAAACATGTTTCAAAATTTGCCTTTTCAAAGTTTTCTTCAAGAATCTCAGTTAATCTACTTAAATATTGCTCAACACCAATTAATTGGATAAGATAAATGAAGCAAAGAAGGAATTTAGGATCTTTTGTCTTTTTATACATGCTCACATAGTATTTGCTAATTTTGTTCTTTAATTCATTGAACATGGGATTGTTTTTCAATAATTCACACAATACTGAACGAATTTCATCATACATCTCGTATCGATTTTCATCTAATCTTCGGTAAATTCCCATGTTTATCAATTCCGTGAGAGAAATTTTACGTTTTAGCAATTTTTTGATTGTATCTTCGTCAAATGAGAACAAAAGCACAGATGCTATGAATGCTCGCTTCAAATTTTCATTTATTTTAAGCATTACTCTTTTAAACAATTCGACAACGAAACTGAAAAATCCTTGTTTTAATGAATTAACAAAATCTTGCTTAGATAAATAATCTAATGCTTGACTAAATAATTCTAAAATCAGCGGGTGCCTAACAGCAGTTTTTATTATTTCTAATTGAAGTTCTTTATCAGTTACTCCATGAGTATTAAGATACTCCCGTAATGTGCTTTCATCTGGCGGACTAAATTCAAGCAATTCTATTCTATTATCTTTAGCAAAACTATTAAGTACTTCATGCAGTGTTGCTCTTTCTACAACATTTAGTATTTCTTTCGCTTTTTCATCAAGAGAAAGTCTCCCTGAGAAGATAAATAGAGTAGCCATTGAATTATTTATCAAATTAGCGAGCGCCATTAAAGTAAACTTATCTATTTTCTCTATAGAATCAATTATTATTACTATTGCATCAGCATCTTCGTCCTTTATTGCATCTGCGATATCGTGAGCAAGTGCTTTTCCAACATATTGGATGAATTCAAATGGTTTTTCGAATAATGTATTAGCTATTTTTTTGTGATATTCTTCACCAAAGCATTCTTTAAGAAAAGTCACCTCATCCGAAAATTTCTCGCTAATGAATTCCTTTAATTTTTCCGCAAAGAACAATTTAGCGCCAAGTGATGTCAAACTAAAAATGTGTGAAAGTTCCTCAAGAAAATATCTTACGGATGGCATCATTTCATATGCAGGATCATAATGAGTTCTTTCAACGAATTTCTTGTACACGAGATACATGAAAAGAGAGAATGTTATGTCTATTCCAAAATCATCTAGTT
>JAHKLH010000292.1 GCA_029856635.1 Candidatus Njordarchaeota archaeon | reverse complement strand
TTGCAATCATTGTTAATGGAATTTCAAAAAGTGATGCCAAAAAGATTATACCAAGCAAACCTATTTTTGATATAACAGAACTAGATAAGTTAGTCAATTTTATTGAAAAACTCCCAGAAAATTTCTAAAAGAACTACATCTTGACAAAGAAAACTAACTTAAGCAGAAAAATTCTTTCTATCAAAATACCTTGATGAGATCACAAAAACTAAGAATTAATTTTGTTAAATAGTTCTAACAACGGGACCGCCACAATATGGACAATATTTGGGCATATCCCCAACCATAACAGCAAATTTTCTCTGACAATTCAAGCATTTGAATTTCTTAACGTACGCAATTCCACCCAACGATGGTGAAACAGGGGACTTACTTATATTCATACTACCGCAAAAAGGACACCTTATTGTTATGATTGCTTGCGATGTTATACCCATTAAACGAAAGCCTTTTCCACAATTTCTACATTTGCACACTGCATCTAATTTAAACAAGCAAGCCCCCTCACATACCGAAAAAGAATTCCAGGGAATTTATATAAAAATGTAATGAAAACAATGTACATCAACTGTAGAAGTTTAGTTATAGTAAGATCAATAAAACTAGCTATTTTTAACACAGCAAAACTTGATAAATTAATCTTTTATTTTATAATGTAATTATTTGTATCAGCATGAATACTATTAGTGAGAGCATTAATACAATTAACCACCGAAGCATTGAAATTCTCTTATTAAGCACATTAATTCTCTTATCGAGGCCAGAAAATTCTCTCATCAGCGTAAGAAATAATTTCATGCCTATTTTTATAAATCTCATTCCTCAAATCTCTTATATCACTTTTTGTTGCAACATTTGGGATTATTGATTGGAGTAAGAAGTATCTTAGTTCAGGATCTACCGCGATTTCCGAGACAATCATTTTTGAGAACTTGTTTCTTTTAAGAGTCTCAAGAACTTCCTCCTCAAGGTTGCTCATGATAATAACCGACTAAAATATGACTTAAATTGGTTTAAAATTAATGTGCTTTAATTACTTACATTAAGTAAGTTTGAAGATTTCATCTGAAATTATTTGTAAAGTGAGAATCTATTACAATATAACCCCATTATTTCTCTTACTAGCTCAGGAAATTTCGTGATATTTTGGTGGTTTCATTGCAAGATTATTCCCTCTTCAACAGCATTCTGAACAATCCCAAGCATGCTCTTCTTTTTCTTAAACTCCTCTGGAGTATAACAGAGTACTTCAATATCATCACGGATTCCCGCATTCCACAAGATTCTTAAAATAATTTCAGATCTCTTGGTGAAGTGTATTCCCTTAAACTTCGAGGAAACCACAATTATGTCATAATCACTATCTTCTAAATAATCATCACGCGCACGCGAACCGAATAAAATCACTATTGCGTCAGGGAAATATTCCTTGATTATCCTAAAAACTTTCATAATCCAAGTTCTCTCCTGCAAAATTCAATCACCTCCCTTGCTCTTCTCAAATGCTCTTCCGCAATTCTGCGGTTGTATATTCTTGCTGGTACTTCATTTGCAGCATTTGGATAGCGCGTTGTTACATATTCGGGAGTTAATTCCATCGCTGCATCAATTATGTTTGGATCTTGGATATTCATTTCATTTACAAGCCGCACTAAACTATGCGTTCGCGGAGGACTTCTCCTTAATCTCTGAATATAAAGCGCCTTTAGTGCCTTTTCAGCCGCCTGGTGTGCAAAGAAAACGGATGCATAATATCGTCCTTCATTAAGAAGAATTTCTGCTGTCCTTAAATCTTCGAGTGCTTGTTCCCAAAACATTCTCGCTTCTTCTCTCATGATAGACTCCAAAAATAATTACTTTGCATATGAATTTCTTAATTTCTTTTGATTAAATACCAAAAAAGTTCCAAATTACTTTAGCACAGCTGTACTCTTAGATTTAACTTAAGGTATCAATAAATCAAAGCTCCGCTTATGTTAATTCTTTTTGCATCTTCCTTTTTGATGATTCTTTGTTCTTCTTTGATTTTTAATTTGAAGAGTAGATAACATGTTTCCTTTGCTAATAATCTTAAAAATAATTATTTTTTCATTAATTCTATAATGTGATTATTCGTGCAAGCATGAAAACAATTAATGAAAGCATTAAGACAATTAACCACTGAAGCATCGAAATTCTCTTGTCAAGCGCATCAATCCTTTTGTCGAGAGAATCAATCCTCTTATCGAGATCGGAAATTCTTCCATCAACATAGGAAATTATTTCGTGCCTATTCCTATAGATTTCGTTTCTTAAATTATTAATCTCGTTTCTCAATTCCCTTATATCGTCTTTTGTCGCAACGTTTGGTATTATCGATTGTATTAGGAAGTATCTTAGTTCTGGATCTACTGCGATTTCTGATACAATCATCTTTAAGACTTGCTTTCTCTTGAGAACTTCAATAATTTTCTCCTCTAGGTCACTCATGATTATAACCAACTAAAATATGGTTTAAAACGATTTAAAATTAACTATTTTAATTAT
>JAHKLH010000291.1 GCA_029856635.1 Candidatus Njordarchaeota archaeon | reverse complement strand
TTCAAAGATTTTAGTAACAAATTCTCTATTAGACTCTAGTAATTTTTTCACATGAAAAACAGCGTCTCTCGTACGTCTCTTCTGTCCACTATCTACTACAATGAATTTTATATTTGGTACATCTTTCCTTCGAAAACCTACGGATTTTCTGTAAAGTATTGCTCCCCCGAATGTGGCAAGAGTATTGTCAATACCACTTGGCTTTCCATGAGTAATTTTCTCAGCCTCGTATGCTATAGAAGAGATTCGAGTATTGTCTAACTCAATGCCAATAAATGTAGAAAGTGCTTTAGTAAAAGCAACGGCAACCGCCGCGGATGTTCCTAATCCGCAAGCTGGTGGAACATCAGAAATTATTTCGCATTTAAACGGGGTTCTTACATTCAATATATCAACAATCCTCTTTATTGGCTCAAATTCTGGTGGAACTTCCTTTGAAATATCTGCTTTTAAATTTAATCCTTCAGAAAAAACTATTTGCTCCTCATTGCATGGAGATATTTTTACATAAATGCGTTTTGATACTGCGCAAGCTATTGCTGGGTAATCATATACTACCGCGTGTTCTCCAGTTATAATTACTTTCGTTGGAGCTGATGCTATAATCGAAGACATGTCAAATTACCTATCAGTGAACACGAAATATTCGAAAGTTGTTTAATTTCCTTATATCCCAAAAATTGATAAACAGATTATTAAAGAAATACACAAAGTTGGATGAATTTATAAGCTCATCTTTTGAAAAGTTGCAATGTATATATTCTTTCGAAACAAATATTCAAAGCTCAATAATTTTGCATTTGTTGGTTTATACAACATTGGAATTAAATCTCTCCTTAAAAGTTTCTCAAGAATAGTTAACTGTTCGAAGATTACCAGTAGGCCTCTTGGCTTTGTTACTCTGATAGCTTCATCTATTGCAAGATGTGGATTACTAAAATAGGAAATAGCGCCTCCAATCAATACCTTATCAAAAACATTAGACTTAAATGGAAGATATTCAGCGCATCCTAGAACTAGTTCGACATTTTTCCAATTTAATCTCTTAGCTTTTAACAAACACTGCTTAATCATTTCCTTAGAAATATCTAATCCTACGATCATTCTACATTTTCTTCTCAAGAAAAATGGGATATTTGCTCCGGTTCCAACACAAATTTCAAGAATACAATCATCATTCTTTATATTCATTCTGGAAACTATCGTCTCTCGTAGGATTTTTTCCGAGAAGCCAATGGCATTCATTAACCTAGATTCTATTGGATCGTAAATTGGTGCATAAAGATCATAGATAACCTTAGATAATGTGTTTTTCAATCCGAAACATTGCTTGACAAGCATATTAGGAATTCCATTCTCTATTGGAAACACCATGTTACATTGTTTACATAACAAATAACCAGATGTGATTTCATTATCAATATATGAAATTTTTACCGTTTTAAGTTCTCCTTTACAGATTGGACAACATAAAAAATTCAATAGAACTTCACGCATTTTAGGTTCCTAAATAATACATTTCAAGTAGTTATATTCTAATTTTGGAGTAAACAATGGTCAAAGAAATTTTTGTTAAAACAATCTTGAATAAACATAAAAAGCGTGATGACTGGTTCTTGGATGATTACTCTCTTAATCCGTATAAATCATGCGAATTTAATTGTATTTACTGCTATATCCATGGAAGTAAATATGGAAAACACGTCAATGAATTATCTGTAAAAATAAACGCTCCCGCGCTTTTGAGGACGGCGCTCACTAAATATGCTAGAAGAAAAGAATATGGTTTCATAGCGCTTAGCTCAGCAACTGAACCTTGGATGTATATCGAAGAGAAATATAAGATAACGCGAAAGTGCCTTGAAATTATTGCTAAATTTCGATTTCCCGTGCATTGTTTGACAAAATCAACCTTAATTTTAAGAGATATAGACATATTGCAGGAGATTGACAAAAATGCCATATTGCCAGAAGATTTGAGAAAGATAAATCATGGAGTATTGATAACAATATCACTTTCAACTTTGGAGGATAAAATTGCAAGAATTTTTGAACCAAATGCACCATCACCAAAGGAACGTCTAGAAACATTACAAAAAATTAAAGAATATGGATTCCATGCCGGAATTGCATACATCCCCACATTACCATTCATATCTGATTCTAATGAGCAACTAGAAGAAATGGTAAAGAGAGCAAAAGACATCGGTGCAGACTATGTATTTTTCAGTCCATTAACATTATATGGTGTTGGAAAGAAAATTTTTATCAGTGTCCTAGAGAAGCATTTTCCAGAATTAGTTCCAAAGTACGAGAAACTTTACGAACGAAAACCTTGCGTTCCAAGAAACTATTCTGACCAGTATTTCAAGAAAGTAATGTACTTTTGTCAAAAGCATAATGTTAATTTTGGGATTACTAAATTAAGAATCACTAGAGGACATTGATAATTCCAAATTCAAAAATACTAATGGATTTTTATGTTTAGTGTGATATTATAAAATTAATTTTACGACAATTTGACAAGTATATTGTTTAATGTATATTTA
>JAHKLH010000290.1 GCA_029856635.1 Candidatus Njordarchaeota archaeon | reverse complement strand
GCAAAAGAAATGTCTAGGCTCATTGGTGATGAGCGAGTATTATCTGACATTTGGCAAATAGCAGTTGGAGGCTTTTCTCCATTAACAGGATTCATGGTACGAGAAGATTACGAATCAGTAGTTCAGAGAGCACGATTATCAAATGATCTATTGTGGGCATTTCCAATTGTGCTTCCTATACCTGAATCTCTTAAAATCGAGGAAGGAGATGAGATAGCGATATTTGATAATGAAACTCCAGTTGCGATTATGCAAATAGAAGAAATATGGGTTCCTGATAAGAAAAAAGAAGTAAAAAAAGTCATTGGGACTACGGATCCAAAACATCCAGGCGTCCAAAAAATACTTTCAATGCCAAATAAGTATGCAGGCGGACCAATATACGTCATAAATAGACCAAAATCGCCATATCCTGAACGAGAATTAGAGCCAAGAGAAACAAGAAAAGAATTTCAAAGAAGAGGTTGGAAAGAAATAGTTGCTTTTCAAACAAGAAATCCTCCTCACGCAGCACATTTATACTTACAAAGAATAGCATTAGAAATCGCTGATGGACTATTTATTCATCCTATAATTGGAGAAAGAAAACCAGGAGACTTTCCGCCTCAAGCAATAATTGAAGCTTATAATTGGATCGCGGGAAATTACTGGCCAAAGGAAAGAGTATTTTTGTCATTCCTATGGACTTGGATGAGATTCGCCGCCGGACGTGAGGCATTACATCATTTAATAATAAGAAAGAATTATGGAGCAACAGCAATGGTTATTGGAAGATTACATGCGTCCGTTTCTGGTTTTCATAAGGACTATGAGGCACATGAATTCATAAAGCAGTTTGACGTAGAAGAACTCGGAATACGTCCACTCCTTCTTCACGGACCACGATGGTGTCCAGTGTGCAAGCGTGTTGTTACTGATAAAACTTGTCCACACAAGGATAAGCAGAGAGACATTTCAATGACATACCTCAGAAGATGCCTGCGAGAGAATAAACCATTACCAGAAGGCTGGATTCTTCCAAAAGTAGCTGAAATTATCAAAAAATACGCTAAAAGTATTAAATAAAGACTTTTTGCAAAGAATTATTCGTTCAAAGAATGTTCGTTATTTTGGTCTCAGCTTATATAAAGAAATTCTCTCAATGAGTATGCTCTTTTGCTTAATCAATGATACATTATAGAATTTTTTAGCAAATTGTAAAATGAACCCCTCATCGATTGCTGAAGTCAAACACATTAGGATAAAACCATTTCTCTTCAGATATTTTCTTGCATGAAATAAAAATTGAAGAATTACCTTGTATTCACTACCAGAAAAAATTGTTCTTTCAAAAGCACTCTTAGGTTCAACTGGAAAGAATGGCGGATTAAATATTATTAAATCGAATTTTCCACGAACATTTTCGAATAAATCACTTTGTCTAACATTTAGATTTACCTTGTTCAGTTTTGCATTTATTTTCGTCGCAATTACTGCGTTCTTGCATACATCAACAGCACAAACAAAAGCTTTTTTCCTTGATGCATAAATAGAAATCACACCACTTCCAGAACCAATTTCGAGAACATGCATGTTGGGTCTTATAATCTTATCAAGCACATCAAGAAACAATTCTGTGCTAATTGTAAAAACAGGTGGAAAAACTTCCGGCAAACATAAAATACGCATTCCTCTAACATGAATTATTTTGTTTCTCAATGCTCTTTCAAGCATTTTAATAACATATTTAATAATGAAATAATATGCAAATCGAAGTAATTTTCTTAGTTTCATCTTCATCTTATAGAAACTCACAATAAGAATTTCTTTATTAATTTTCGTCCTCAGCCCGTGTGCCTTTCATCAGATGTCAGCCGGACTTCCGTTCATCATTCATTATTTAAATATCTTAAGTGAGAATAAAATGGTGAACACCTTGAAAGTTGGGGTTGTGGACACGACCTTTTCTCGCGTTGATATGTCCAAATTTGTAATTGAGGAAATTGTACGCTTAGCCCCAAAAGCAAAGATTGTAAGAAAAACTGTTCCAGGAATAAAAGATATACCTCTAGCCGCACTTCAATTGCTTGAAGATGAAAACTGCGATGGAGTCATTACGCTTGGCTGGGTGGGTCCGTCCCTCGTAGATAAACTATCCTATGTCGTTTCATCAATGGCGTTACAATTAGTGATGTTAAGAACAAAAAAGAGAATCATAGATGTTACAATACACGAAGATGAGGCAAAAACCGAGGAAGAATTGTATCGCATTGCTGAGGATAGAGCCCGAAAACATGCAAGAAATCTCATAATTCTCCTTACGGCTCCCGAAGAATTAACTAAGTTCGCAGGAAAAGGATTAAGACAAGGTCATCCTGACGTGGGACCAATATCACCACCGTGAATCCAATATTTATCAATAAGCTATGCCATTAATCGTAACCAATAAAGGAACGATGCGTATATTTTTGATGCTCAAAGGATACTATAGCAAACGCTCTTGGCTATTCTTTTGCGCTTCATAAGTTTCTCTGATTTCATAATTTGTTTAATCATTAAATTTAATGTAACTTTAGTGATT
>JAHKLH010000029.1 GCA_029856635.1 Candidatus Njordarchaeota archaeon | reverse complement strand
ATACATTCCACAACTCATGCATGCTCGAGAGAATTTCACAGCAAATTTATTTTCATCTTTTGAAATTCCTACGAACTCTGCAGTAGTCTCTGGCGCAAAAGTTTCATTGAACTTCTTTATTGCTTTCATTATTATATCCTTCGAAAGAACCATCTCATCACCTAAAGAGAAATTCATCTAAGTCATACAAAAATTTCTTTAATCATGCTAAAGAAATTAAAAAAATACTATGTGGATTTCAAAGTGAAATTCAATTTTATTTGGGCGCAATTTTTCTAATTAGAGCAATTATGATTAGAACCATCAGTGGTGAGTAAAATAAATCAAGAAAAAATTTCTCAAAATATTGAATTCCTTAAATTAGACACTTAACCACGTATAATACGAGGTGGAGTTTTTTCTCCAGTGGCAGGATTGAACTCTATGATAATCGTTATGGTCACTGTTGTTGATAACCCAGCTGGCGGTGTTACTGAGAGTTGAAATGTTATTTCAAGAGTAAATGTGCCATTGCCAGAAACACTTTCATCGGGACCTACGATAAGCGTAAAATTATGCACACCACCTGCACCTAATTTTAATGGTTCAAATTCAAGTATAGTACCTGTAGGTGTAGTTAGCTTAAATGTGATTGTTAATTCAACAACACCTGGTAACTCAACAGGGTTAGAACGTGTTACTGTTGGTTTTCCTTTACTAGTAGCAGTTTTATAGTTGATATATGGTACATCTTTTATTGAAACATCTGCTGAGGGGAGCATTCTTGGGACTTGTAAAGTTATGTAACCTGCTTGCGTGATTTCAACACCACCTTCTATAACTACGATTCTAACCTTGTTAACGAAGAGAAAATACACTAAACTTATCAAAATAACTACTACTAAAACAGCAATAATTTTCTTCTTCATATTACTCGCCAAAAGTATTAATGATTGCATACTTTCTTATTGTCATTAAGCTCCAAAAAATTATAGCTCATTAATTCGCGTTTAATTAGAAAGATTTTTGTATGTTATTAATTAAAATGAGTTATTGGTAATATTTACCTATTAAACAAAATTTAATAGTTAAGTTGCTACGATTAAATGATACATCCAAAGACCAAAATAAGCGCAAAACTATATCTTAATTATAAAAATTGGTGAAAAAATGCTACCACATATTAATTTCAGCGATTATATAGACCCAAAAGAGATGTGTGAACTTCTAAAGAGACTAATACAGATTCCTTCCATAAATGGGGATGAGACAAAAGTTGCTGAGGAAATAATAAGAATATTAGAGAAAGAGGGTATTGAAACTTATGAACTAATTGAGAGCGCGCCAGGACGTGGAAACTTGATTATTGATATTCGAGGAAAAAGAGGAAATGGATTTAATCTCATGATCATTGGACATGCTGATGTTGTTCCAGCGGGGGAAGGATGGACTGTACCTCCTTTTGCAGGTATTGAACGTAATGGTTGGATATATGGTAGAGGTGCATTCGATAATAAGGGACAAGTCACTGTCATGGTATATTTGGCAATTCTTCTTCATAGACTTGGACTTGATTTCAAAGGCAAAGTCAGATTACTTATTGCAGCCGATGAAGAAACGCAACATCCTAATCATGGTGTACGTTATCTTATCAAACACAGACCAGATGTTTTCAAAGGAATTCATGGTGCAATTGGAGAACTAGGCGGATTGGTGAGAATAAACAACAAGGAGTTTCAGATGATTATATTTGGAGAAAAGAGTTCGGCGACATATGATATTATTGTCGTGGGAGAAGGAAAGCATTCGAGTACACCATATGGTGTAAAGAATCCAATAGATTCTCTCGCAAAAATTTTACTTAGAATTCCTGATGGAGTGTTTTTTATCTCCAACCCTGTTAAAAAGGCTCTAAAGAAAACACTAGGATTTTATTCTTATTTTTTAACCAATAGAATTACGAATAAACTCATAATAAAATTGATTGAAAAGAAAAATAAAGAACTTGCAAGATCATTGCATGCGTTAACTCATATAACAATCGCAAAAACGATGGTCTATGGAGGAACTGCCGAAAATGTTATCCCAAGAGAAGCAAAAGCTACAGTTGATTTAAGGGGTTTTCCTGAGCAAAACGAGAAGGATCTTCGTAAGATTATAACTAAATATTGTCGTGGTATAGAAATACGATTAAGAACGTACATACCATCAACATACACAAATCCAGAAAATTCTCTATTACATAATGCAATATGTGATGTTATAAGGACTCTAAAATATGAACCATTGCCAGTATTTATGACAGGGACAAGTGATTCTGCGTGGCTACGAAAATTAGGCATACCTGTTTTTCATTTCTTTGTCACAAAACACACGATTGATTGTTTTAATCCCCATATGGCTGATGAAAAGATACATATAGATGATTTGATGTTAGCTCTTCAAGGATATTATTATTTAATTATGAAACTAAGCTAAGAATCTAATATCTAGTTTATTTTTATGAATTTAATTCAATTGTTTTTCCCTTAATTTTTTAACATTAATCAGTAATTTGGCTATAAATAGCGTGAAAAATTTGGTTCCAATACAACTAAGTTAAGAGCTTTTTGGTCGGATTAAATTATTCTTTGAACTACTAAATTAGACTCTATTAAATCTAATACCCATGGTTTTAATTTAATGCCTAATCCAGGAGCATCTTTTGGTATTCTTGCACCATTTTTGAATAAAGGTCGAGTATTTTCATCTACAATATCCAAAGGCAATGTTAAATCAGAATCAAGATCAGTATTTATGACATCCCTAACGGCTGTTGCAAAATGAACCCCTGCAGAAATTGATATTCCACTTTCAAGCATGCAACCAACCATTAATTTTAATCCATATTCATGAGCAATCTCTGCTATTTTTAATCCCCAGAAAATACCTCCTGCTTTTTGTAATTTTATATTTATTCCATCAGCGGCATTTTGTTTTGCGATTTTTACAGCATCTTCATATGTTGCGGCGGATTCGTCAGCAAAAATTGGGATATCAACGTGTTCTTTTACGTATTTCATCTTATCTAAATCACCTTTGGGACAAGGTTCTTCTATTAGAACAATTCTGTCTCCTAGTTCATCATAAAGTTTTCTGAACACTCTAACAGCAGTATCTGGATCTACGTATGCTTGATTAGCGTCTAGAGTTAATTCGCCATCAAATAATTTAGCTACAACCATTACTCGCTCATAATCGTCTCGTGGATTACCTGACAATTTTAATTTTATTCTTTTCAAGCCATTCTCTCTGAATTTCTCTAAATATTCACGTGCAGTTTTTTCAGTTTCATGTATACTTTTGATGCCTATCGTTATCGTATTCGGAATTATGTTTGGCTTCTTTGCTCCTAGTATTTTGTATACTGGCATGTTTTTCATTTTTCCTAGAATATCGTAGCATGCCATATCAATTGCTGCCTTAACTGTTTGGCTTCGCAAACCAGTTAACTTTTCTATTTCCTCAAGTGTCTTATGAATTTCTTCGATATTTGTTGGATCCATTCCTAGAAGTCTCCCAACAGCATATGAAGAAAATTTTATTGCCTCTTCACGTGAATCACCAGTAATTGGTTTGAATGGTGCAGCTTCTCCATAACCAATTAATTCAGAATCTGTTTTAATTACAACTAAAATATTCTCTACATGTGTAAATGTTTGAAACGAGATTCTAAAGGGCTCTTTTAATCTAATATCAAAGCTAAATACATTGATTGACGAGATTCTTACCATGCTATCACCAGATTTATAAAAAGTAAAAGTTTGAAGAATATCGCAATCCTAACATTGTGATTGATTTAGTTTAAGCTCAGTATCATGAGATTAGATATAATTATATGTTGTTGAATATCGTATTGTGAAAATTATGGTTTTAACCTTCCATTTTAACAACAAAAATGAGCTCTACATGGATTCTTAATTTCCTAGATTGAGCAAGATATGATATATGGAAGTAACTAAAGAGCTATTTAAATATAATCAATATCTTTTTAGATAGCATCTTTACACAGTATTGCAATGTTTAATATCTTTGCAAACCTACGAATGTGTTCCATATGGCTTTCGAGAATTTACTTAAGAAGATCAAAGGAAAAGCAAAACTTGTTGATGAGTATATGCTTACGAATCTCGCCGGCGATATTAAAGAGTTGTATGATGCTTGCAAGCATTTAATTAAAGCTGGAGGAAAAAGACTCAGGCCCTTCTTAGTCCTTACAACATATAATCTATTTTGTGATGACATAGAAAAAGTCTTGCCTGTTGCAGCAGCAGTTGAACTATTTCATACATTCACGCTAATTCATGACGATATAATGGATCAAGATGAGTTCCGCAGAGGAGTACCAACAGTTCATACTGTATGGGGTGTTCCAATGGCTATTTTAGCAGGAGATCTTCTTCATGCAAAAGCATATGAGTTAGTAGCTAAGTCAAACTTACCCTCGGAAATTATAAAAAGAATTATTGAGGAATTCACTGAAACAGCAGTGATCATATGTGAAGGACAAGCTTTAGACATGGCCTTTGAGAAGAGAAAAGATGTAAGTATTGAAGAATATTTCGAGATGATTAAAAAGAAAACTGCATGGCTCTTCAGAACATGTTGCAGATTTGGAGCTATGTCAGCAAGCGCAGAAGAAAAATACATCAACATACTTGGTGAGTATGGCGAAAAAATGGGAATTGCATTCCAAATGGTAGATGATTGGCTTGGTTTATTCGGTAGCGAAGAGAAAACTGGAAAACCGGTGGGGAGCGATGTTAGAGAAGGAAAGAAGACATACCCAATTCTGTATGCTCTTGAAAAAGCAAATGAAGAAGATAGGAAAAAGCTTCTTGACATTCTAATGAAAGAACAAAAAACTGAGCGAGAAATACAAGAGGCTATAGAGATAATTAAGAAGACTGGGGCAGACATTGCAACGAAAGAATTAGCTATGAAGTATGCAGAAGAAGCTATATCAGTTATTAGAGAATTACCGGATTCAGAAGCAAAAGCAGATTTGATAACATTGGCTAAGTTTGTCATAGAAAGAAGTTTCTAGGGGGAATAGTCATGCAGAAATTTGATTATGATATAGTAATAGTTGGAGCAAGCATCGCAGGATCAACTCTGGCAATGTTTCTCGCCCGTGAAGGAATAGATATAGCATTAATAGAAATGAAGCCAAGAGAAAATATAGGAAATAAGGTATGTGGTGATGGAATTTCTGCTAGCTACTTTGAAAGATTCAAAATTTCTAAACCAAGCGGTCCAGAATTAGCATGTAATATAAACTCAGCTGAGGTTATTGCACCAGATAGGAAACATATTTTAGAAGTAGCAGGACGTGGATTTACCATTAACAGATTGCATCTAAATCAGCGATTTATTAAATATGCTGAAACGAAAGGAGTTCATTTATTGGATAATACGGTAGCATTGTATCCCATAGTTGAAAGTAATAGTGTTGCTGGCGTTGTAGTTAAGGATAATAAAACTAATGAGATAAAGAAAATCAGAGCAAAGGTTACTGTTGATGCTAGCGGATGTGGAGCAGTGATACGAAATAAAGTTCCAGAAACACTTCTACTAGAAAAATCCATTGATATTTTCGATATTGCTGCATGCTATCGAGAGATTGTAGAATCTGACGAAGATTATCCTTGGTCTGATGACAGAATTTACATTTATTTAAGTCACAAATTTGCACCAGGTGGATACGCATGGATTTTTCCCAAGGGAAAAAATATTGCTAATATTGGATTAGGTATTCAACCGCTATCAAATGCGCCAAATCCAAAAGATTTACTCCAAAAATTCAAGCAATTCTGGAACATAAAAGTAACAAGAGTAATACACGCAGGTGGTGGTATTGTTCCTGTAAGAAGACCCTTGTCTCAACTAGTAGCCGACGGATTAATCTTAGTTGGAGATGCTGCATCCCAAGCAAATCCTCTTCATGGTGGTGGAATGGGTTATGCAATGACGGCTGCCTTTTATGCTACAGAAACTATTGCTAATATAATTGATGCAAATAGAATTCTAGCTAAGGAAGAACTCTGGAGTTATGGTGTAAAATACATGCGTAATGAGGGAGCAAAAACAGCAGCATTAGAGATATTGCGACTTCTGTTACAAGGTTTTCCAGACGCATATCTCAATTTTATAATTAAACATAAGTTTGTATCTGGAGAAGATCTTCTTGCGATTGAATCCGCATCACCAAAAAGCAGAGAAGCATGGAAGAAAGTACTCTGGAAGAAGATATTAAGAAGTATCCTTGCTGGAAAAATTAGCATGCTTCGTCGATTAAAAATTGCAAAAGATCTATATTATGCGATTAAGAAACACTACAAAGAATATCCAGAAAATCCAAAGAAACTCAAGGAATGGCATAATAAGACACTAATGATAATTTCTGAGGCCAGAGAAAAGCTTTGGAGAGACCCATTGCAGCATACATTTTATGCTAAAAAATAAATGAGCATTCAATAACAAATATTTCCAAGTTTAAGGATTTTTTGAAAAAATAAAAAAGAATACGAAATTTTTATGAGTACTTCTTCTTAGCTACTACTACGATAATAACAATTCCGGCAATTAATGGAATGAGAATTATTAGTAGACGACCTAGTCCTGGTTGTGGGGGTGGTACCTCTTCGCCTCCTGGTGGTAATATTGGAGTTATTAGAGACACACTTGGAATAGGATTCGTGTATGTGGATTCCTCAGTTGCCGTTTGAGCAATAACGAATTCTGCTATTCTCATGGCGCCTCCCTCTTCGCCTTCCTTAGCTCCATGTTCTTCCTTTTCACATCCATGATATGCATCTTCTGGTGCATCTTCACGTGGTGGAGTATACGGCCCGAAGTCATATTTGACCAATGTTGGATTAATTGTTATATTGACGGAAATGTTGGCCTTCAGTTTAACTTCAATTGTCACAATGACTGTCGTATTTACATCAAGACGGATCGAACTAGTCTTAATAATGGCAACACCTAGTAGAGTATCGTACATAACAGTAGCTCCAATTTCCGTTTCATTAACTTTTACAGTAACGCTATCAATTATGTCACTTCTGAGCCATTCGATGACATGAATTGATGTGTTGACATCACCCACGTTTCTAATAGTTACGGTAATGTATAAAGTATCGTTCGTAGTGCTTATGTTCTTTGCAACTTCCAGCTCAGCATGAGGAATAGGCAAACCTTGCATTCTTCTCCATCTCAGTATTGCACCTCCAGGTACTCCTATGGGCACTCCAATGGACTCTGTACAGAGTGAAAGCCGGTATTCACGATCATCTATCGAGAATTCAAAGACCGTGTGAGCAACAACAGTCCAAAATCCTGGTCTAAGTCTATCGTGTATAGGTAGTGAGCAATTACTAACATTTCCAGGAGCAATATTATCCTCGATGGATCCATGCGCTAACTCTTTCACATCTCTGGCTTCTCTTAATCCAGCAAATAATCCTCTGATAATTGATATGTCAACACTGTCTATTGTTACAGTGCTTATATTGTGATTAACTACGCAAACTATGGCATTTGCTGAGAATTCTCCTTCTCGATCAATAGTGATATCACGTAAGATTAGAATTGGCCAAGTAAATAGGTTTTCTTTTTTACTTAGTAGTAGTATAAATCCATTAGCCATTGCAAATCCTAGCTTGCCTTCATAATCTTTGTAGAAGATTAGTGGACCATGAGCGAAGTAGAATAATAGTGGTCTTCCGAACAAAAATTGCTTTAAGCTTACTGGAAGCGTTAAGTTGAACTTTAGAAACACTGTTGAATTTCCAGAAATGTTATCAATTCTGTAAACAAATGCTGGCATTTCTCTGTCCTCTACAGTTATATTTTCATATGTCCAATTACCTTCGATTAGATCCCCAATAGTTATGTTTAAATGTGACTCCTCAATCATGTGCATGAGACCATGAATATGTTCATCGTAGAGCAAAATAGCCACTGTTACATTCTTTGCTTCACCGAGACCAACATTTGCAATGTATATGGTAAATATGAATTTCGTAGCATCGATATTCCACATTGTAACGCTTTCTACATCAGTCAAAAGCCATGCGGTAATTATCATTGGTGTCTTTTCAAGTTCTTCTGTTAGGTTATATGGTTTTCCTACAATGATAATGTCTTCTTCAGTTCTTTCTTTCTTCTCACCTATTCTCAAGAAGTATAGTAGAATTCCGCTGTATTCATATCCTGGATTATCTGGAGGCGTTGTATATGTTTCATTTATTTCAACGGGAATGAAGAATGTGACTTTTACCATGCTTACATTAGCGTACGAAGCGGGACTAAAGATGAAATCTTCGGGCATTCTGAGTGCAGTCTTTAGGGAGAGTTTGTACCAACCATCATTGTAATCTTCGATGACATTGGGTACGATGAACGCAACTCCAAGTATTGGAACAAATTCAGTAGTATCATTATCTAAGTCAATATCTCTCTTATCTCTAATGATTTCAATGAAAGCACGTGTATAACGCTTTGCCATAACATTCTCTTCAATTACTGGAGAACGTGCAATTGGTCCTAGTCCCTCATCTGGAAATTCATTGAGTACCATGGAATTCATTATGTCCCAAGCTATGGTTTCATTTATTGCCGCAAAGAATAAAATGTGTGTTTCATCTCCAATTTGCTCATGCCAAAATGGTTGGAATTCTATGTCAAGTAAGCTTCCAATGTATTCTGAAAGATTAAATGCCTTCTCTACATTGTTTGCTTCAGTTCCACCCTTGTAAACTAGGAATAGTGATACTCCCGGAGGTATATCTCCCCATATTGATCTGTGGAAATAAAGCCACCACCTGAAGCCAACGCCAATTCCAAGGCGCATTAAGAATAATCCTTCAAATTCTGAGCGACTCGTATCAAATGGTAATGTAATTTGTCCACCAGCTGCCATTAGCTGCACAGCAATGCTACGATTCTTGCCAATCCATATGTTTAAGAACTCTCCATAAGCGTTTACAGTTGTAGTAGTTTGCTTAGGTGTTATATTCAATGCCATTACATACGGCGGTAAAATCATCACAACAAGAAGCAATGCAATAAATGAACGTTTCATTCACATGCACCTCTACAATTTAGTGAGTTTAGGAGCTATATAAGAATAACGATTTACAGAGTGTTGTAAAAAACGAGGGGAGAATGAATTTTAATGCACATAATGTGTCATTAGTAAACAAGATGATTATTCATGTGAAATCATAATAAAGTAGCTTAATGTGTTCAAATTGACTTCAAAGAGGCTTTTTAGCACCCCATTTTTGGAGTGCTTCAAATAATGCTTTACTTTCACGAGCTTTTTCTTCTAGTGAAACATTTTCTAAAAACGCATCAATAGCAGCTCTAACTGCTTCTGCACCGGCACGAATTCCCGATGGATGACCAAATACACCACCACCAACTTGTACTATTATGTCTGTACCCATGATCTTCATCACGTTAGGAAGAATTCCTGGATGAAGTCCGCCTGATGCTACTGGAAATGTTCTCTTTATGTGGAACCATTTATTTCTTAGAGCATCACATATTGCTAAAACCTCTTTTTCTTCACTCTCCATTTTTCCAATTCCAGCGGTCCCGCTGTGCAGATGATCAACTCCAATAAGTCTTGATAGTTTTGTTACCACTAGCATTGATATTCCATGCTCTCTATTGCGAGTAAATGCTGCATGCATTGCTCTGTGTGCATGAATCGCAAGCTTTAAATCTTCAAATTCGTATCTCACGGTTTGTAAAGCAGCCCATCCTACAGTAATTATATCAATCATCACGAATTCTCCGCCATTATCAGCTATGAACTTTGCTCTCTTTAGCATTTCCCTTGTTTCCGCAGTAATATTTATTAACGCAGATTTTCGTTCCCCAGTTCCTTCCTCCACTTTCTCCCGCATTTTCATTAAGAGTAAGACACGATCCTTGAACTTATTGAAAGACAAGTTTGTTAAATTTTCATCATCCTTGCACAAATCAATTCCTCCAATCCATAATTCATACGCTACTTTTGCAAATTCCTCCGCCGAAAATCCTACCTTTGGTTTTGGAACCGTTGCAGTTATTGGTCGTTTTTCGACTTTCATTATTTTTCTAACACCACTTATTCCAAACTGTGGTCCAGGAAAATGCTTAACGAATTCCTTTGGTAGGTGTATGTCTAAAAGCTTAAGTCCCTCAATAGCTTTCATTCCAAAAATATTTCCAGCTACTGATGAAAGAAATTGTGGAATATTCGGTGGTGCATCAGAATCAAGTTCAAAAAGTTCTATTGGATATGCAATCTTTACAATTCTTTTCTCTTTATCAATTTCAAATACTCTTGCTTTTATTCTGTTAACTCGTGAAGGAACAAATCTCAATTCTGTCCAAGTACCCACACTACTCTCCGAAGCAACTCTAGCCGCAGCATCTTCAATGGAAATCCCAGGAGCTGGTTTTACATAAAACGTTGCAATTATATCTGTTTTGGATGGAACATAATTCAAGTCGATGAATTCAGAATACTTCAAACTCATTTTTAACCACTTTCCTATAAGAATATTAGACTATGCTAAGAGAATATAGAAAATCCATTTTCAAAATAAATGCTACTCACGGAAACAAATGATAATTGATGTGCTTAGAGAATATATTCTAATGCGAGCTAATATTCACAATTAATGATTATTTTGATTTTCAAGAATCTTAAAGACTTTTTAATCAAGTCTGCAGTTTTCTTTCATACTTCATTGTTTCCTTTTGTTAGATAATCTGTCCATTGCATAATAATCTCCACATTTTTCTCATAATTCGTTGCTTATTGCCTAAGTTTTAAAAGCTAAATGAAATTCGGCGAATAATAATAAGAAAATTTCGAGTCTTTTATAATTGCATACATTTGTGTTTAGCATGACAAAAAAGGATCCCCTTGAGATAATCCGAGAAATAAGCCAAAAAATTTCCAAACTAGAAATAAGAGGTGCCACAAAAATAACAATTGAAGCATTAAAAGCACTAAGGGAATTCGTTAAATATGCACCAAAGGAAAATTTTCATGAATTATTCAAAGATGCAATTAACATGCTATTAAAAAGCAGACCAACAGAGCCAGCAATGCAAAATGGAATAAAATATGTTCTTTACACTTATAATAATCTAGCTAAGAAAAATGCATCAATAGATGAAATTAAAGAAGCCATTGAAATAACGTCGATGAAATACATTTCTATGATAAAACACGCAATAGAAAAAATTGTTGAAATTGGATGGAAACGAATTCCAGATGACGGAACAATCATGACTCACTGTCACTCCTCAACAGTCGTAAGGATACTAATTGAGGCAAAGCAAAGAGGAAAAAGCTTTGTTGTAATTTCCTCAGAAACGCGCCCAATGTATCAGGGAAGAATAACTTCTAGGGAGTTAGCAAAATCCGGTATAAAAGTATATCATATTGTTGATAGTGCTATGAGATGGGCAGCAAGGCATTTCAAACCCGATCTCGCATTAGTTGGTGCTGATGCCATAACTAGTACGGGAGTTATAATAAATAAAGTTGGAAGCAGATTACTTGCACTTACAGCGAAAGAGTTTGATATTCCCCTTTATGTCGCAGCAACTCTTCTTAAGTTAGATCCTAGAACAGCATTTGGAGAATATACTCCAATTGAAATGAGAGATCCGAGCGAAGTGTGGCCTGATGCACCAGAGAATGTAATTGTATTAAATCCAGCATTTGAAACAGTTTCGCCAGAATACATTGATGGGATAATAACTGAGTTTGGTATTATTCCGCCATCGGAAGTATTACGAGCATTTAAGGAGTTATACAAAGAAATTTGGCAAATATCAAAAGAATACAGAATTTAGAACAGACTAAAGCAGCAATAGTAAGAGACTATGTAGTAGTATTGCAAGACCCAAGATACTGGCAAAATTTACCATGAAATTAATTGCTGAAGAAATAGCATAAGTTTTCAGTAATTTTTCGCCAGTGTATCCGAGTACTTTGCAACGAATTTTTATCAATTT
>JAHKLH010000289.1 GCA_029856635.1 Candidatus Njordarchaeota archaeon | reverse complement strand
TTACAACATAATAAAAAATTCAAAAATAATTGATAATTTTTATCCTTTGTATTTAGAATTAGAGACTAATTACAACAAGATCAAAAACACCATTGTAAAAAATAACCAATATGGAATAGTGTTTTCTAATAGCTATAACAATACTGTTGAAAATATCACTGTTATAAATAACGGAAATACTGGTATTCGGGCAGGGAGCTGGAACAATTTAACGAAAATTTTTGTAAGTGGCCATAACATCGGAGTCGGACTTGGAAAAGGAAATATTTTATCAAATAGTATTATAGAAAACAATTCTAACCTTGATATATACCTTTATGATACAGATCCGTGTACGAATAAAATAATTAATGTTACAGGGAGTGGTGGAAAGGAAATAAAATATGTTAATGAACCATTCACAAACATAGAAAATAACGATTTTTCAGAGCTTATACTTTGTAATGCATCATATTCTAATGTTGAAAATGTTACAGTCCATGGCAACGGGGACAATGATGGTATCTTAGTTCTTTTCACGAATCATACAAATTTCACAAATATAAACTCATCCTTTAACTACTATGGATTTTTGATTAAAGCATCAAGTCACAATAATTTTCGAAACATAATAGTAAATGGAAATGACTATATAGGTATCAGTTTCGAAATAGCTACAGTTTCTAAAAAAAGTATTAACAATACTTTAACAAACATAACGTGCAATAACAATTTTAAATGTTTGGTATTGAGTTATGGTGAAAATATTGTTATTGAAAATTCTACGATAGTTAATAATAACGAGGGTATCAGAATCTTTTCAGATTACAACATTATAAGAAATAACATAATATCAGAAAACAGCAATGTAGGCCTGTATCTATCTGGCGGCGCTGAAATGAATACAATTTTCAATAACCTTTTCAATAATACAAATAATCTCGATTTCGGATTTTCCCCATCCGAGAATTTCTGGAACACAACAAGACAGCCCGGGCAAAGAATATATGGCAAAGGCCCTGAAATCGGCGGAAACTTCTGGGCGAACCCGAGCGGAACGGGATTTTCAGAAACATGCACAGATGCCGATGAGGATGGTTTTTGCGATAATGAATATGTACTGACTTCCAACAACATAGATTGGTTGCCTTTGAGTAATAAGTTTAGAATAGGACCGAAAATAAACAATGTATGGTGTAGCAAAGATAATACAACTTTTGTCAACTGTTCGGAAATAGGATACGGTGATGTTTTGACCCATGTCAGAATTAATTGTACTAGCAAAGGAGGTAAAATAATCAAAGTCAGATATATACTTAGGAATGAGTTATACAACTTCACAGCTTTTGATGCACCCAATGCAACGTATGTTATCGGTTCAAATTGGACTTATAATAGCTCTTATAAAATTCAAAACTCTGGAAAATGGAATTTGACAGTTGTATGTGAAGATGAAAACGGCTATAAAGATTCAAAATCAATTTTATGGGATATTTGGGGAAAGCTGATAGTCGAATGGAAAGATCCAAAATTCTCCACGAGTATAAAAAGATATTCGATTAAAAACTTTTCTGTTGTTGTAAAATGTGTTGACGGCGATTGTGGAAATGTCAATGTAACTATAGATCCTATCTCCGGATCTTATGAATACAGATATATTCCCCACGAATGGGAAGATTGTCAGAACTGGGTAACGCAACTTTCTTACTGCGATGATTGCTATGTTTATTATACTTTACCTTGGCCTTTTGAGTTCTACGGCAACGTTTACACAGGAGTTTATCTATCCAGCAATGGTTTTATAGATTTTGATACAGCAAGTTCTCAATGTTGCTGTCATTCACAAGGTTCGCATCATGGACAAAACATGATAGCGGCTTTATGGGAAGATGGCAATCTAAACTATGGTCCAGGAACATCCCATTCCATAGCAACATGTGAGCTTGCTGATAGAGTTATAATAAACTATAGCGGTGGTTATTGCTGTAGTGATTCTAATGGAATCCAAGAATGGCAGATAGTGTTGTACAAAGACGGTAAAATTAAGATTAATTACGGAAGAATAGACAGCGATAGATGCAATGCAGCTGTTGGAATAAGCGGCACTGATCCGAGCGATTTTGTAGATGTAAATTGGACGTACATGGGCGATAGCATTCTCTTCTGTCCGGGTACATGTGGAAAAGGAATTATACCTAAAGGTTCTGGCAAACCTTTCTATACTTTGGATGAAAATCCTTACAACATCTCCAACACACCTTGTCTTGCCGATATGAAGGACGGAGATAATTGCATATTAACATGGAGGATTAATGCAACAGGTGATCTGAACACGACATATGAATTTTTTGTTAAAGCCCAATCAGAACATACAAGCAATCAATCAGATATAATAAACGTAACCATAGTAGCAAATACGCCACCAACAACACCGACTGATATAAAATGCAACGGTGGTGATTGCAACATAACAGTTATAAAAGATGTTAAAATTGAGGCGTCGGGATCTTACGATGCTGATAATGATCCTGTTCTTTATTTTATTGAAGCATCGTTACCGAAAGCATCGATCTCGCAAATTGAAAAC
>JAHKLH010000288.1 GCA_029856635.1 Candidatus Njordarchaeota archaeon | reverse complement strand
TTAATCACGAGATTGTCTGAAAAATGGTCAAATTAGTTAAAAGAATACGACGAGTTTTTTAGAACTCTACCACCTACGACTTGATTTTTAGTGAGTTTAATTATTGAATTAGAATAAAGTAGAAATTTTTCTGAATGAGAAACAAAATTCGAATTTTATGAAAATAACACGACTCTTGAACAACACTATAAATTGCTTTAGCTACTTTTTGATCAGAAACCTAGGTGTTTTTCATGTATGCAATTGCGGTGGTTGTAAAAGAAAACAGGGCAAAAATAATTGAAGGAAAATGCAATGAGTATATAATTAATAGAATAAGAGAGTTCGGTGAAGGGAGCAGAATGTGTGAAATAGGCTGTATTCTTGGTGATCTTTTGGATCATCTTGATGATCCAGAGAATTCGTCTTTATTTGCAAGAATTGATAAAATTATTGATGTTTCTGCATTTGAAGCCTATGAACACTTTATACAGTACGCTTCGGGAGTAAAGGGGGTGCCATCAATATATGGCGCTCACAAAGGAAAAACACCGCTCGTCTTTTGTTGCGATGATGGTTTTTCATTCGTTGGTGTAGTTATAACAAGGTTATAGCTCCTTTGTTAATTAAATTCTTGTAAAATCATTCCTAAAGCACATTTGTAATCATTTACTAAAAGATGGCATAATAAATGCAGTTATATTGATTAGAAAAACAAATGACAGATTAGAGTATTATAATATCAATTTTGTTCATTTCTGTTTTTGGTTAATTTTGAGGTATCACCATTTATTCAGTTGAAAGTGGTAAGTAAATCACCGATTCTCACTTAATTAAAAGATAATTTCATTTTCTTACGCCATACTACTCATAGCCCTATTATGTATTGTAAAATTTTTAAGCTAAAACAGAAGCAGATCTTTTTGGTATTAAAAATGACTAAAGAAAACAATCATAATGTGAATATCATCTTTATTATTCAAGAAATAGAACAAAAAATGAAATTAAAATTTCTTGATAAGCTTATTTCAAATGAAAATGAAATACAGATAATATTGTTAAGGCATCTAATATGCATAATGCTTAAATTTTACGAGGAACTTCTAAAGAGAATTCTGTACAGAATATTAGGAAAAAGGATAAAGATAAAATATAGAGATAATTTCCTTGAGGAAGGCTTGTATATTATCGCTTATTTCCCAGAGAATGAAGTTACATATTGTGTAGGAAAGAATTCTAATATTGAAATAAATCGTGAAGATTTGACTATTCGCTGGATAGGTTATGCAAAAAATCCGAGAGAAGCTCTAAGGAAATTAAAACAAGAGGATCCAGAATTTATGAGCAGACAAAGAGGAAACTTCAAAATTTACAGAGTTATTGAGGAAAAATTTATTTAAGTATCTGCTAATGGAAACTTCTAATGTTTTGATCTTTACTACATTTAGAATTTCAATTTCTTACATCATGCTGATCAGTTATTTTAAAATTCCTACGAGTTCTTAATTAAGAACATCTTAGGGAAGCTAGATATAAATAACGATTAATCATTGTTTATGATACACTAGTTGTTTTTTTATTTATGAAAAATATAGAGACCACAGGTCGTTTTATTGGCATAAAATGGTGTTTTTCATGGATTATTTTTTTGTTGCAGTTTCAAGCAGAGAACATTTGGAAATCTGCAAAAAATTTGCTATGGCTGGTTTTCCTAATTCAACCAATGGACTTTGGGCTTTCCTAGATATTGATATTGGTGATTATATAAGCTTTATTTATAGTGCTAGAGCGATAAATCTGTACAAAGTTATGGACAAAGTAGCAATACAAAATTATGAAAATGCTCCGCCTTGGCCGCCATTAAAACTTGGAAGAAAAATTTATTGGTTTCCATTTAGACTTATTCTTAAGCCAATAAGAGAATTCGAAGAAAGCATTGTTAGAAAAGAATTCGAATATATAGCAGAAAATTTACTTTTACGTGGTGGTTATAGGAAATCCCATTTTCAAGCAGATTCTCTAACATTACATCATGCATCAATAATGGGAACACATGCCAAAGATGTATCTGTTAAACATAAGTTCAAAGAAAAATTTGAAACTTTTGAGCCTGTGTTTAATTTAAGAACAAATCAAAATGATTGGAATTCGGGAATATTTAAGCTTAGTGAAAAAATTCTTCAAACACTAATAAGGAAAAAGATAAAGAACAGACCAGAAAAATTTTTATCAATGATAGATGTAAATGAAAATATGAATCACATTGAAGTAATTGGTGAAAAAGCTCTTCCAGAAGGACATGTGGATATTATTATAAAGGAAAGATACCCCGTTGAAAGTGTTAAAGCGATTTTAATTGAAGTTAAAAAAGGACGAGCAAATAAGGATGCAGTTAATCAACTATTGTCCTATAAGAAATCTGTCAGATACGATGTAATTCGTCTAGTATTAATTGCTAAGGATTTCCCAAAACAACTACATTCTGTAAAGAACATTGTTTTTCTTAAATATGAAATTAAGACAGAAAAAGAAACACTCACATTTTCAGAATTACTGAATGCACTTGAGATTTATCCTCACACTAAATAGT
>JAHKLH010000287.1 GCA_029856635.1 Candidatus Njordarchaeota archaeon | reverse complement strand
GTGTATTCATAATCAAAAACTTGAATTAAATACGATCCCGTTGCGAAAGCATTCTCATCTTTTAGCATTTCATCTTGAAGAAAAGTATTCACTAGACTTAATTTTTGAGGCGAAGCACTCAAAGCTCACATCTTTTTTACTCTACTTACATTCTGTGATAAGACATATTAAATGGGATATCCAAATCAATCATGACAATTCTTAATTTTGTAACCAAACAATATTATTGGCTTCATCTCATATAAATACTTCTCATCCGCAATATAATAATTCCAATCCTCCACAATTATTCTCCTAAGTTCAACAACCCCTTTAAACTCCTCAGGAATGTCTGCAAAACGAGAAAGATTAAAAGGAGGCTTCTTAGGCTCCTTGCGCTCATTTGATTTAACTGAAACTATGTTTTGATACGCCACAATATAATCAGCAACAAGTCATAGGATCAAGATTACGAACCTTAAACACCTTAACAACAATTTTGAAAAATATTCTCGAACCATCAGCTAACTCATACACATTCCATATTTCCCTTTGGAACGATCCACCTCCAGCAACTTATGGAAAACAATTCCAAATACTTCTCTCATGGATATCTCAACAGGAAAGAAATAACAGACTTTTCATCCATGCATCACTCATGAAAATACAAACCACAATTTAACCAAAACAAGAAATACCAATAATCATAACAAACAAAACATCCCCTAATTATTCAAATTGCTAAATTATCCTTTAATCAGGCGCAAAATTGTAAAAAGAGCATCACATGAAAATCTTCAGTGTGGCTTAAATATGATTTCTATATGTTAACCTTATAGTATTTAATCCTATAGGGTATTAATATTGTAGGATTAAAAAGTATTAGAGATGAGTGCTCAAATATTTGTGAATAGACAAGAGGAACTTGACTTTCTAGAAAGACTTTATCGCTCCTTCCTGCATGGTTTGTGTCATGGAGTTATAGTGTATGGTCTTAGAAGAGTGGGGAAAACAACATTAATTGAGAGATTCTTGAAGAATAAACCAAGCATCACCATAAACTGTGCTTATATTTCAACAGCACGGGCTTTTTACATGGAAATGCTCTCGTTGATTGCAGAAACATTTGGAGATAAGAACTTTAAGAGAATACATGCAAGCCGATTAAATGAATTTCAAACAGAACGTCGTACTCTCATGGAGGCTCTGAAATTACCTGTTCTTTTTTCTGAGGAAAAAGACTTGAAATTTTGTTTATTCCTAGACGAGTTTCACTTGTTCTTGGATAAAGTATGCATTAAAATTGCTAGAGGGGAAAGAACAAGTAGAGACAAAGCAAAGCTAGAAATCTTGTGGTTTCTTAAATCCCTTGCAGAGAAAAAGCGCGTTTTCTGGATCATTTCATCTAGCTTAGCATGGGAAAAATTACTCGAAGAATTTCAGATGAAAACACATGAAAGTCCTTTACTGGGCGTATTTGAAAGACTAGAAGTAAAACCACTTAACCGAGAACATGCGATTAAGCTTGCACTCTTAGCAAATCCAAACCTAGATGAAAATCAAGCAATAACAATAGCTGAAATAAGTGGAGGAATCCCAAGAATTATTCTCTCCCTAGCACACCGGCTCAAAAAAGGCATTTCAGTAATGAAAGAAGCAATTAAACTAATACAACAAGGTGAATTTGACGATTTCTTTGACAACATAATTAGATTCGCATCTGAAGTCACTAAATACGACTACGCTACCCTTTGTCATATCATGAAACCACTAGCCGAAGGAATAAAAACAAGCAAGGAAATCGCCCAAAAATGTGGAATAGATCGACAAATCACTCATAATATTCTTAACGAACTCGTAAAAATAGGACTATTGAAAAGAAAAGAAGGCAGACCAATAAAATTTGAATTTAAGTACCCATTACTTGGTGCATGGATTCTCACAAGAACAAGAACACCAACAGAATCAAAAATCGAGAAATTAGCTTGTTTCCTCGGTCTTACCGCAGAATCTTACGTTCGAGAAATATTCAGAGAAGCCATAGGAAAGAAGATAGTCATTTGGGAAGACAACAAAGGCACATTCTTCTGCGGAACAATTAAGCAATTAGAACTAAAACTACACAAAGTACTAGAGAGAAAAGAAGTAAACACACTTATGAGAAAAACCAGAATTAAAAACACTGACATCATCGCAGAACAAAACAATGAACTACTAATAATAGAAGTAAAATCAGGAACCTCACCACTAACACCACAAGATATAGAGGAACTAGCACAAATCAGAGACAAAATCTCAAAAACAATCCAAAAGAAAATATCAGCAATCATCGCATATATGGGACTTGGAGAAATACAACCATCAGCAATCACACAAGCAGCAAAAAGAAATATCATCATCATGACAAAAGAAGCCATAAAATTATTAGCGAAAAAACTAGATTTACCTACGATATAAAATAAAATATGATTGTACTCCACACAATTTAAATCAGAAAAAATGAGAAAGTCAAAGAGATAGCGGAGACATTGAACTGTACAAAGACGGACAACTAATTGAGAAAAGCTAATTACTTCACGCAGCAAGAGTTT